>JBDHGR010000034.1:0-15820 GCA_039589815.1 Gemmatimonadota bacterium
AGTCATCGAGCCCCACCTTCGCCTGGGCCCGGATCCCGTATGCCGCGGTAACGATCTCACTCATCCCTGAAGCGTTCCCCACCTGGATGGCCTGCTCGAGGAAGGGGAGAGCCCGCTCGAAATGCACAGTCCTGTCTTGGATCCCCCCTCCGTCGATGACTGCGTAACACACGGCCTCGCCGAGGGAGCGGTTCGACAGTCCGGCGAAGAGGTTCGCCCGGGCCGTCAGGGGGCTCGTGTTGAAATCGTCCATCGTCTCCTGCATCCGGCGGAGGCCGTCCTCCGCCACGAACCGGGCGGCATGGCCATTGTCCCAAGCGTCGTCCATGTCTCCCATATCGAACTCCATGTATCCCCGGGCGAGATCGACGGTGGAGCCGTAGCTCCCGCTTCCCGCCATCTCGTCCGAGGCCCGGGCGACGGCGAATGACCATTCGTCCAGGAAGACGGAGTAGTCCGCCGACATCCCCACCACGAGCGACTTCATCGCCCCGGGGATGTTCAAGTCCGTGTCCAGAATGCTCCCGGGATTGGTGACATCCAGGACATCGCCGCACCCGCAGAGAACCACTACGGAAGAGAGCCCCAGGAGGATGGTCCGGATGCGCGCTAGCACTCGATTCTGCTTATGCATTTGTCCATTCTCCTTTCGGTTAGAAGTTCACTTGCAGGCTGGCGAGGAAAGTCCGGTATGGAGGCAGATTGTACCACTCGCTCCGACCGAGCTCATTCCTGAAGCTCTGGTCCTCGCCTCCTTCCGGATCCAGCCAGTGGGAGTCCGTGATCTTGAAGATGTTCCGCCCTGAGAGGCGAAAGCTGGCGCTCCGGATCCCTCCTACGAGGAAGCGCTCGGGGATCTGGAAGTTGATCGAGGCCGACCGGAGCTTGAAGAAGTCGCCCTTCGTAGTCCACGCGCCACTCTGACGATATGCCCGGATGCACCTGGCGAGCTGCAGGGCGGTGAGATTCTGGATTCCGTTGGCTTCGTACTCGGCGTACTCGTCCTCGCACCCCGGCCAGACCCCCCGGTAGGAGTTCCCGTATGCGACCCCCCCTGTCATCCAGTGGCCACCGAAGAACTCACCCACGGCGTCCAGCGTCACCCCTCGCCAGAGGACGAGGTTCGTGTTGATTCCCCAGGACCAGGTCGGGTACTGGGGACCGATGTAACCCCTTTCGTACTCCGGCTCAACCCCGACCTCATGGGGATTCGTGATGATCTCGTCCCTCCGGCGCGGAAGGGGGTATCCCACGACGATGGAGTTACTGATCTGCTCCGGCCCCCCGAGATCGATGACCTCGTTCTCGTGGGTAGCGAGCCGGAATCCCATGGTCCAGTCGACGTTCGGCCGGCGAATGAAGTTCACGTCCACCATGGCCTCCATGCCCCAGTTGTCCACCTGCCCGACGTTCTTGAGCTGGGTGCCGGGGATGCCTTCGCTGGGGACCTGCTCCACGCCGATGAGGGTCTCGGTCGTCTTCTGCCAGTAGTAGGTGAAGTCCAACGCCACTCTAGCGTCCAGCATGTTCCCCTCGAATCCGACCTCGATCTCCCGGGTCCTCTCGGGCCCCAGCTTCCGGTCCCCGATGTTGTCCGGGGTCACCCCCGGCTGGGCGTCGTCGCCCGCCACCGGCTCCCAGGTGCGCAGGGCATCGAACGCTCCCGGGGCTCTCCCCGACACGCCCAGGGCCGCTCGGAGCTTCATTTCCTCCCACCACGTCGGCCAGAATGAGTGGTCGGAGATATTGTAGGCTCCGGAAACCTTCGGGTACCACTCCCAGCCGAAGTCCTCCCCGAACGAGCTGTGCCCGTCAACGCGGACTCCACCTGTGATGTAGAGTCGGTCCCAGAATCCCAGCATTTCCTGGACGAAGAAGCCGCCCTGGGCAAGCGTTCGGCGATTCTCCGTGGCTGTGGTCCTGGCCCCGGAGTCCACGACTTTGTCCCCTGGGCCCGAAAAGTCGTATCCGTCTCCCTCGAGCTCCCACCGGGCTTCGTCGAAAAGCTGTCCTCCGAAGGACAGCTTCGACTCCAAGTCCCCCGTGAGTTGGTAATCCCAAGACCCGACGTAGTCTACGGTCCAGGTCGTGTTTCGTTCGAATTCGTTCTCCCGGTATCCCAAGGGAGTCATAACATACCCCCACGGGTCGGTGGCGGTGTTGTCGATCTCGGCGAAGTCCATACCCACGTTCAGCCGATGCGTGAGATTGGGCGTCTGAGTGTAACTTAGGTTGAGGCCCGTGGTGAAATGGTCGGTGTGGCTCCAAACGATCTTTTCGAGGATGACGCTGTCGTCGTGGTCAGGGGTGTAGTCCGCGTCGAAGCGAAAGACGTTCAGCGTATGGCCGTCGAAGTTGTCCCCGTCTGGATACCACCGGGTGCCTCGTTTGGCGTAGCTGGTGTTGAAGCGGACCTGAAGATCCTGCCGAGGACTGAACCCGAAGTTGGCTCGCAGCGAGTAGTCATCAGAATGCTGCGGTGAGACGACACCCTCTTCCCTACCAAGGGTGCCGGAAAGGTAGTAGGTGAGGACATCGCTCCCACCCCGGACCGAAAGCCGGTAGTTTTGGACGTGGCCGTTCTGAATCCATTGTCCGCTCTTCGGGCACCCCGGGAACTCGGTGCAGTCGAACATGCCCAGCCCCGTCGGGTTAATGTCCTTGTCCGGACCGATCCACGGCATGTTGTTGAATCCTTGGTCAATGGCGGCGGTCCACTGCGGTGCGCCTGAAGCTCCCCGCTTGGTGAAGATCTGAATCACTCCCCCCGAAGCCTGGGTCCCGTAGAGCGTACTGGCTGCGGCTCCCTTGATGATCTCAACCCGCTCGATGTCCGCGGGATCGATATCGAGGATCGAATGACCGGCGTTGTTCGCCTCTTGTGGCGCATTATAGGCATCCCCGTAGATGCGAATCCCGTCCACATAGATGAGGGGGGCGTTGTTCCGGTCCGGGGAGTTGTTCCCCCGCAGGCGAATCATCGAACCCACTCCGGCCTGGCCTGCGGCGTCGAAGACCATGGTCCCCGCCGAGCGCCCTTGCAGGATATCCATTACGTCAGCGACCGGGGCTGCCTCGATGGCGGCGGCGTTAATCTGGTTGATGCTGTTTCCGACCTCCCTACGTTGGGCCCCACCCGCCGTTCCCGTCACCACGATCCCCTCCACGTCGATGACCCGGGTCCGGAGCTCGAAGTCTACGACAACGGATTCGCCCGCCGTAATCACAACCTCCTCCGTCTCGGTTCCGAACCCGATATACTGCGTGGAGACCGAGTGGGTCCCCACCGGTACGTTGAGGAGAAGGTATTGGCCCCGGTTGTCGGTCAGCACCCCGAGTTCAAGTGCGGTGATGCTCACCTGGGCGCCGGGCATGGGCTGCCCGGTGACCGTGTTGATGACGGATCCGGTGATCGTCCCAGTTTGAGCGACGGACTCACTGGGCGTCGCGAAAAGAAGGAGGCAGGACACGGTGAAGCCAGCCGCTGTTGCCAAGAGGGTTGGCAAGAATCGGGCGCTCCAGGTGTGGGGTGAGCGTTTACACGACGAGTGTTCGTACATAGTTCCCCTCCATGGATGGGGGATTGGCAACGTAGACGGTACGTGTAAAAGAACGTTGAGGAGTGGCGGGATTGAACGGAGGTGGGTTGGGACAGCGGGGACCGGGCAAACAACCACAGGGCCGGATGTAGGAACCAAACTTACCATCCGGAAAAAAGACGTCGACGGTGAGACCTGACCTCGTCACCGAGACTCGCCCCGAAGATAATATGTTGACAGATGTCCAGTGTGCATGTTCGGCCTTTCAGCCGAGGTTGTCAAGAGGTTTCTCTAACTGGGTTAAGGTCTTGTCCAGGACCCTCAGTACCCTCAATCTTTACAGGAAAGATCAAGACCCTACGACTTAAACACGCGCACGATTTCATACAAACCTTCTCGACTTCATACAGACCACCTAGAAGAAGTCGTGCTTGTCCGTCGACGGGTAGTTCCCTGGCAATGGATGGCTCAGTGGCAGATGAACCTCGGCTGAGCGCAAGGGAGGCCCGGGAGTCAGGTTGGGAGATCTGGCGGCCTCTCGCTCTTAAACTGCGGAACCGCAGAACGTCCGTTCCCGAATCTTTTCCCGTGGAGGATAGCGACATGACCCCCGAAAAAATGTCCGTCAGGACACGCAGATCAAGCCGAGGGGAAGAGAGGGTTCGAATACAAGATATTCCAGGACGCTCCGGGAGGACATAGGTTCACGGGGCTGGACACTCCCCTAGCCCGTGAAGCCCGGAGGGACATCTACCGCTTCATGGCCCGCCACCTCCGATCCGACAACCCCGTCAGGTAGCGCACCTGCCGGTGAGCGGTATTCGAAGAGCGGGTTGAAGGAAAGCGACCTATTTCGGCCGTCTCTTGGAGATTGGAGCTGAAGTTGAGAAGCGAACCCCAGGTGTACACAAGAGATCTGAACGCCAGCCGCTCGCAAGAAGCCAGTGTCCGAGTGATCATCCTGGGCCTGTTCTTCCTCTCTGGAGCTTGCGGGTTAGTCTACGAAGTAGTCTGGATGCGAATGCTCACCCTGGTGTTCGGTACTACCGCCTTCGCCACGAGCACCATCTTGGCATCTTTCTTTGCCGGGCTGGCCCTGGGGAGTTTCTACTTCGGGAGGGTGATTGATCGAGGCAGGCATCCTCTCAAGGTATATGCACTTCTGGAGGCAGGAATCGGGTTATTCGCCTTCCTCATGCCATTGCTCTTCGCCGGCTTGACTCAATTCTACGTGGCCGTCTATCAGGCCTACCCCATCAGTCACTACCAGTTCAGCCTGCTTCGATTCGCCTTATGTTTTTCGGTTTTGATCATTCCGGCCACCCTGATGGGAGGCACCCTCCCGGTTCTGGTCAAGTACTTTGTCCAGAGACCACAGAGACTGGGTTGGAACGTGGGCCAGCTCTATGCCCTGAACACCTTCGGGGCCGTTGTGGGCACCCTCGCTGCCGGCTTCTTCCTCATCCTCCTCCTGGGTGTCAGAGAATCGGCCTATGTCGCCGGCATGGTGAACCTTCTCATCGCGGGGATTGTGTTGGCCCTAACCTGGCGCCTGGGAATCCGCCCTGTGGCCCAGAGTGACCTTAGGAAGAGCCAAGAGGTCCCGGCAGAGGCTTCAGGAAGAGTCTTCTCTCTAAAGGAAGCTCGACTGGTACTGTGGGCAATCGGTCTATCCGGTTTCTGCGCTTTGGCTTTGGAGGTGTTTTGGACGAGGGCTCTCGTCTTCTTCCTCGATAATTCCACCCACGCCTTTACCACGATCTTGACTGCCTTCCTGCTGGGCATAGCCATAGGCAGTGTCCTCATTGCGAGGTTCGTAGACGGAAAAGAGAGACTGCTAGCTTGGTTGGGATTGATAGAAGTACTCATCGGCGTGTTTGCCATCGCGGCGATACCCATACTCGGCAACTTGACCCCCGTGATGGAAAACCTGGCAAGCGCTACCCGTGACGCGGCTCTTTGGTGGAAGTGGACAGGCATGAGGTTCACCACCTGCCTTACAGTCATGCTTGTGCCCACTGTCCTCATGGGAATGACGTTCCCACTGGCGAGCAAGATCTACACGAGGAACGTAAAACGGATCGGTACTGCGTTGGGGAATGTCTACTCCGTGAACACTGTCGGAGGGGTTTTCGGGTCCATAATGGCCGGTTTCGTCTTGATTCCTCTCATCGGTGTGCAGAACGGCATCATCGTGATTGGCACGGTCAGTGTCCTGATTGGCGGGACACTCATCCTGTCGGAGCCATTGATCGGATTCAAACATCGAATCGTTGCAGCGGCCGCATTGGGCGGGCTGATCATCGCTTTCGGGACGTTCTACCTGACTACCGGTACCCTCACCCTGACTTCGTACACTGAGAAGAGGGAAAGCGCAGAGGTTCTTTCCTATGAGGAGGGTATAGGCGCAACCGTGAAGGTTTTTGAGGACGAAGATGGCGAAAGGGTCCTGAGTATCGATGGGTTTCCTGTCGCTGGAACATCGCTCTTGCTCGACGACGCCCAAAAGGCATTGGGGCATCTTCCCCTTCTCTTGAGCACCGCACCCAACCCGAGCGTGAACATCATAGGGTTTGGGGCCGGTGGCACCTCGTGGAGCGTGATGCAGTACGACGTCAAGGAAGTTGACTGTGTCGAGCTGGTGCCTGCCGTGCCGGAGGCTGCCGTCTGGTTCCCAGAGATCAACCACGGCGTGCTTGATGAGCCCAGATTCAACCTGATGCTGGGCGACGGAAGGAATCACGCCCTGGTGACGAAGAAGATCTATGACGTGATTTCTGTCGATGCCACTTCCCCCAAAATGGCCGGGAATGGTAGCCTCTATACTCTCGAGTTCTACGAATCCCTCAAAGACAGACTATCCGAGAATGGTCTGGTGGTTCAATGGTTGCCTCTCCACTTGCTGTCGGATGAGGAATTAAGGATGACAGCGAAAACGTTCCAGACAGTGTTTCCTCACACAACTCTTTGGCTTACACCGTTGAGGCAGTACGGCATTTTGGCCGGGACACACGTGGAGCTAGTGCTTGACTATGCATCATTAAGTGACAGAATGGCGGTGCCAAATGTCCAGCGAGAATTAGCGGAACTCGGGGTCACCGACCCGATTGATCTCCTCAGCTGGTTTGCGATGGGCGAAGAGGTTTTGGCCAGGTATGTCGGAGAAGCCAGAATCAATTCAGATAATCATCCTTACTTAGAGTTCTTCCCTGCATTGTTTTACTTCTTATCGGTAAGATTCCAGTTGGAGAATACGCTAAACATCCATGAGCATAGAGAGAGCGTGTTGCCTCTGTTGACCAACACGGGTGCCACGGATGAAGAGGTTGCCGCTGTGGCAAGGAAGGTGCAGGAGCAGTTCGAGGCAACACAAGACAGTATCCTTGAAGACATTCGTGCTTGGCTATCTAGCTTTCAAGCAAGATGAAGCGATACTCCGCCAGTTTTGGGCAGCCGCGGAGGGACGGGGAAACCCCCCGTCGGGATTCATTTGGTGGAGACTTCGATTACTCCGCCGCCGAATCCGGTTCCGAACCGTAGGGTGGCGTCTGCAGGCGGGATAAAACGGCATTCCCTGATCTGATCCACCCGGTAGTCCCGAAGCACACTCGTACCCCCCATATCGACGCCGTTAATGAACACCCTCGCGCTCGTAGCGCCCCTACCTCTCAGCCAAGTGGGACGTAAGCGCCGAATGGCGTCGAAGGCCGTCTCAAGCTCACCCGTTAGCGTAAGCTCCTCACTTGTGAGCAGGTTTCGGTCGGGGCGGGACACCCTTTCCCCGGAACCGCCCCCGGAGGCGCAGGCGGCTGCAAGGAGGGTCACGCAAATCACCGCGATTCGTATAGGCCACATGATGCTTCAACTCCCTTCTGCGGATCTGAGAACTGTTAGCCAGGTATTGTCAACTTAAGGAGACCGAAGTGCCTTTGGACAGCCGGCCATAAACAGCATCCATCACCTCAAGAAGCCGTTACCTGCCGCCAGTCCCGAAAAGACCGGTCGCGTAAGAACCGGTAGTTCTCTGATCGCAGGTGATGCCGTCCCAACCTGAAGAAGTTCTGGACCGCGCCGTGAACCGCATGGAACCGCTGGGCCTGTCCAGCCGACGTGAACCGACGCATCTGGCGTTCTCGCTGTCGGGTCGGTTGATGCGAGACCTCGGCCAGACTGTTCGCATACTGCTGGGTGTCGTGGGGCACGGAAGACATGACCTCGCGGTGGGCCGCCGAGTAGCTCCTCAGCTTGTCCGTCACCAGCCGCCACGGTGCAGCACCCTGCCCTTTCATTAGCTTGCGAAAGAACCGCCTGGCTGCGCGGGCACTGCGATGTGTCTGAACGAGGATGTCGATCACGTCTCCGTCCTGATCGACTGCACGCCAGAGGTGGTGCCGCTTCCCTTGAATGTTCACGAAGAGCTCGTCCAGGTGCCAAATGTCTCCCAGCCGCCCTTGCTTACGCCGGAGTTTCCGGGCGTAGTAGGGACCAAACTTCTGACACCACTGCCGGATGGTCTCATAGGAGACCACGACTCCTCGCTCTGCCAGGAGTTCCTCCACGTCTCGGAAACTCAAAGAGAACCGGTGGTACAACCAGACAGCGTGACTGATGATTTCAGGGGGGAACCGGTATCCGCGGTAGCAGCCTCTATTGGTTTTCATCAACCGAGTCTGTGGGGCACCGGCTCAAGTTGACAATACCCTCCAGGCCCATATCCCATGCGTGCAGATTTGGGTGCCAAACGGGGTGAACCAGGCCCCTCCAAGGAAATATGTGAACAAAATGGGAACATTTTGGATGAAAATCGACCCCCCAGGTCACCCCCGGGAGGCCGAAAACCATGGTCACCATTCAGTGCCGGAGGAGGGACTCGAACCCCCGACTCGCGGATTATGATTCCGCTGCTCTAACCAGCTGAGCTACTCCGGCGAAGACATAAAAGGTCATGGGGCCTTCAGGGGGTGTCAAGTGTGTGAAAACCCGTCTTGACCCACCCCCATGACCGATTCCCGGCCGATTCTACTTGCGTTCCCAGGCTCTTCGGCCCCAAGGTGGTGGTATCCAACCAGGTTGGACATGAAGAGTGGGCTGGAGACGGCCGCATTCTTCGAAGAAACAGAGCGAATGAGGGGACCCGGTCCAGACCCGGATCCCTCATCTCTCCAAGGAGAAGATCATGGATCCTTCATTCATTCTTGGCCTCGTGGGCGCCTTCGGTCTTGGGGCCGTGTTCACCTCCCTCCGGATCCTCTGGGAATATGAACGGGGGGTCATTTTCCGCCTCGGAAAACTCACGCGGGCCAAGGGGCCAGGGCTCATCTTCCTGGTTCCCTTCGGAGTCGAGCGGATGCGAAAGATGGATCTGCGCATCGTGGCCTTGGATATTCCGCCTCAGGACACTATCACGAAGGATAACGTCAGCCTCTCCGTGAATGCGGTGGTCTATTTCCGCGTGGCCGATCCGGCCAAAGCCGTGGTGGAAATCGAAGATTACTACTTCGCCACGAGCCAGCTGGCCCAGACGACCCTCCGGAGCGTCATCGGGCAGTCGGAGCTGGATGAGCTCCTGGCCGAGCGGGAGCAGATCAACGAGATCGTCCGCCGCATTATCGACGAGGGGACCGACCCGTGGGGGATCGATGTCACCGGGGTGGAGATCAAGGACATCGACCTGCCGAAGGAGATGAAGCGGGCGATGGCCAAACAGGCCGAGGCCGAGCGGGAGCGGAGGGGGAAGGTCATTGCGGCGGAAGGGGAATACCAGGCTTCCAAGAAACTGGCTCTGGCGGCCAATGTCATCGAGAAGCACCCGGTCGCGGTCCAACTACGCTTCATGCAAACGGCAGTGGAAATCGCGGCAGAAAACAACTCCACTACGGTCTTCCCCATCCCCATGGAGCTTTTCGGGGCCATCGCCAAGGGGCCCGGGGATTCCCTGACCGCAGAGGAAATCAAGGCCTTCGAAGCCGGAGAGGACGTCGACCTGACTCTTCCCGAGGGAGCCGACACCCAACTCCTGGCTGAGACCGCAAAGTCGATTCTCGGGATTGGGTCTGGAACCGAGGGAGAGAAGAAGGAAAAGGACGAGGTCCGAGTTGAGAAAGAAAAGGAAGAAGCCTGAGCCGAAAAGGAATAAGAAGAAGTCCCCACCGAGGGGCGGGTGATCGCACCCCTTCCCCCTAGGTTCGGCTCCTCACGCCCACCAGGTCCGGCTCCCCCGGCCGGGTCAGCGAAGAGTGTCCGCCGCGGAATCCGGTGGCTCGGCAAACCGGTAAAGGATCTCCCCGTCCCGGATCATGCCGAACCGTTCCCGGGCGAGCCGCTCGATCGTGGCAGAATCATGCTCCAGAGAATCGGCCCTGGCGCGCAGAAACTCCACCTCGTCCCTGAGGAGATCCAGTTCCAATTCCTGGGTCTTGATCTCACTCCGGGCCTTATGCAGCTCGAGAAGGGAGTAGTCACCTCCGAAGACGGCATAGTAGACCGCCAACCCCAACAGAGTCGGGAGGATCAACCGCTTTACTTTAGCCATAGACCCCTTCCAGGGTATGAAGCCTTTTCGCCAAGGGATTCTTCGATTCGCAGGAGCTGATTGTACTTGGCTACTCGGTCGGTTCGGCTGGCGCTCCCGGTCTTGATTTGGCCGGCTCCGGTAGCTACGGCCAAATCCGCAATGAACGTGTCTTCTGTTTCTCCGGACCGGTGGGAAATGACGGATTTGTAGCCGGCCTCGTCGGCGACCCGGATCGCCTGCAGGGTTTCGGTGAGGGTCCCGATCTGGTTCACCTTGATCAGGATGGCGTTTCCGACCCCCTCTTTGATCCCCCGCTCCAGGTGGACCGGGTTGGTGACGAAGATATCATCGCCCACGACCTGGACCCGATCCCCGATACGATCGGTCAGCGTCTTCCAGCCGTCCCAGTCGTTCTCGTCCAGGCCATCCTCCACCGAACTGATCGGGTACTTCTCGAGCCACTCGTCCCAGAACTGCACCATGCCGGCGGAATCCATCCGCTCGCCGGAAGACCATCGGAATACGTACTCACCTTCGTCGGAATAGAATTCGCTGGCGGCGGCGTCGATGGCCAGCACCACATCCTCACCCGGGCGGTACCCTGCCCTCTCCACAGCGAGGAGGACAACTTCTACAGCCTCGTCATTGCTACCGAGGTCGGGAGCGAATCCACCCTCGTCACCAACCGCGGTGTTCTTCCCCTGATCGGTGAGAACTTTCTTGAGGTGATGGAAAACCTCCGCCCCCATACGCAACCCTTGGCTGAAACTCTCAGCCCCCACCGGCATCACCATGAACTCCTGGATGTCGACATTATTGGGGGCGTGGGAGCCCCCGTTCAGAATGTTCATCTGGGGAACGGGAAGGACGCCCGCATCGGGCCCACCCAAGTACCGATAGAGCGGAATCTTGTTCTCCGAAGCAGCCGCACGGGCCACTGCCATGGAGATGGAGAGGATGGCGTTCGCCCCCAGCCGGCCCTTGTTCGGAGTTCCGTCCAGGTCGATGAGGGTCCGGTCGATGTCCAACTGCTCCCTGGCCTCGAAGCCCCGGATCGCGTCCCTGATCTCACCGTTCACGTACTGGACCGCCTTCCGGACGCCCTTCCCGAGGAATCGGCTCGGGTCTCTGTCTCTGAGTTCCACCGCCTCATGCTCGCCGGTGGAGGCCCCGCTGGGAACTGCCGCGCGCCCCATGGCGCCGGTCTCGAGGATGACCTCTGCTTCGACGGTGGGGTTTCCTCGAGAGTCGAGAATCTCGCGTCCACGAATATCCACGATGGCTGACACGTTTGTTTCCCCTCCTATACAAAAGTATTAATCCGGATATCAGCCGGACACAAAGGGTGAATCAGGCTTCTACTGCTTTCTTGGCCCCCTCTGCCAGGTCCTCACCGGACCCGTCTCCATCCCCCTTCAGAGCGGCAATGGCATTCCATGATGCCCTCAGAAGACGGTTTCGATCCCGAATCGTCGATCCTTCGGTGGGGATTGGTGGCCCGATCCTGAGAGTGATGGGGCCTTTTCGTACCCTCATGCTCCCTTTCGCCATGATCTCCCGGCTCCCCAGGATCGCCACCGGAACCAGGGGCACCTGACCCTGTACCGCCAGGACGAAGGCGCCTTTTTTGAACTGTTTCAGGCGACCGTCCGGGGACCGGGTCCCCTCGGGAAAGAGAACCATGGTGAGCTTTTCTTCATGGACCTCCCGCCAAGCCTGGTCCAGGGATTCGATGGCAGCCTCCCTGTTGCCCCGATCCACCGAGACATGCCCACAGGACTTCCACGCCTTCCCGAAGATTGGGATCTCACCCAACTCCTTTTTTGCCACGAACCGATACCGTACCGGGAGGCCAGCGGCCAGCGCGAACACGTCGAACCAGGACTGATGGTTGGAGACGACAATCTGGGGCTCTTCGGTTTGGAGGTTCTCGAGGCCCTCGACGGATACCTCGACCCCGGCCGCCCAAAGCATGTTCTCCGACCAGCGCCGGGCAGCTTTGTCACAGGCGCAGTGGAGATTCCGACGCCAGAAGTGGACTCGGAGAACCACGCCACCGGCATGATAAACCGTGGCGAAGAACCCTACCAGCAACACCCAGGCAGTACGGATCAACCTTCCTCCTCACCCAAGAAATGGTTGAAGCCACCGAGCTCGAGAGGCTTCTTCTTCCCACCGGGCCCTTCCAGAAACACCCCCTCCCCTTCCCTGGCCCATCCGACCTTCGTCAGGGGGATGCCAAAAGAATCCTGGAAGGAGTGGGTCTTATCATCAAGGGTTTCAGGAGGGACGGTAAAACAAAGCTCGAAATCTTCACCCCCGGACAACGCCAGGCGAAGGGCCTCTTCCGGGGATCCCAAGGCCTCCTCCAGGGCCGGGTGGCGGGGAACATCGCGCTCTCGGACCACAAGGGAGAGCTCCGACGCAGCAGCGAGGTGGCCGGTGTCCCCGGCCAAGCCATCGGACAGGTCGATAAGTCCGTGTAGCGGAGCCCGTTCCGCCAACCACCGAGCTTCACGGATTCGGGGCCGGGGCCGAACAAACGCCTCCCTCAGTACTTCCGGAGGAGTCCGGCCCTGGTTCCAGTAGGTAACCGCTGCGGCACTCGCACCCAACCAGCCCGTGACCCAAACCTCGTCCCCGGCTTCGGTTCCGGTTCGCTGGACCGGTGTGGCCGTGCGCCCCAGGGCCACCACACTGAGCATCAGCGGTCCAGGGGAGCGGGAAAGATCTCCACCCAGGACCTGGGTCCCCTCAAGGCGACAGGCCTCCCGAGCTCCACGCTGGAGCAGGACGGCCTCGGACGCTGCATTGGCCGGATCGAGAGCCAGAGAAAGAAGAATGCCGAGGGGTTCGGCGGCCATGGCCGCCAGGTCGCTGAGGGCAGCCGCGGCAGCTCGATATCCCGCCTCTTCCAGGGTGACCCAATCCCGTTTGAAGTGAATCCCCTCCACCGCAAGATCGGTGCTGACGACCGCCCCTCCATCCAGAACCGTGCAGTCGTCACCGGGCCCCACGAGGACGCCTGGAGGAAGTGTCCCTTCACGACCCAGCAACCGCCTTATGAGGTCGAACTCGCCTCCGGGCCCCAAGGGGACCCTGCCCGGTCTTTCTCTCAGGGTGTCCATTCGCCTACCCGGAGCCCCTCCTGGGGAGAATCCCTCACCTGGCCGGATCCTGGTCGAACAGGAGGAATGGGAGATCCAGATCCGAATCTCCCTCGCCCTCCTCCCTGAGCGCGCCGGGCATGGCTTCCACCACGTCCTCCGGCGTAAGACTGACCCCGAGGCCGGTCCGAACGGCGGCCCGCCCCGAGGTGTGGAGACCCAGGCAGGCAGCTTCATGGGGGACGGACCCCTGGGCCAGGAAGGCGGCTATCACTCCGGAGAGAACATCCCCCATGCCGGCGGCAGCGAGGTCGGAGGTTCCCACTGTGTCCAGGAAGAGACGAGATTGGGGCGTGGCCACCAGGGAGGGCATTCCCTTCAGGAGAACCGTGCAACCCGTTTCCTCGGCCAGCTTCGACGCAACCTGTGTGCGTTGCCTGGTGACGACCTTCGCATCCATGCCGGTGAGGCGCGCCATCTCCCCAGGGTGGGGGGTCAAAACTACATCCATGGCCTCGCCCAGGTTCGGGAGGGTGGGTCCGTGCCCCAGGGAAATCAGGTTCAAGGCGTCGGCATCCAGGAGGATCGGCATTCCAGCCGCGGCGTCCAGAAGCTGGTAGAGGATCCCACGGCCCTCCTCGGCGGTGCCCAAGCCAGGTCCCACCCCCAACGCCCGGGAGGACCCGATGGCTTCCTCCAAGGCGGCCCTGTCCGTGGCATCGACATAGACCGCATCCGGTACGGCCTCCTGAAGGATGCTCCTGTTTTCAGGGGGCGATGCGATTCTCAGGAAACCGACACCGGTTCGGAGTGCCGCCCGGGCTGCAAGAACGGCAGCACCGGCCATGCCCGATCGGCCTGCCACCAGGAGAAGAGCTCCCACGGCGTTTTTATGCGTGTCCGGGTCCCTCCGGGGAAGTCGTCGGCTGACCCAGCCAGGGGTAATGAGAGTTCCCTGGAAGGTGTCCTCGGCCACCGGAGGGAAGCCGATCTCCACCACCACCAATCGCCCCACCAATCGTCGGCCCGGGTGCAACAAGGTGCCGACCTTGGCGCCACCGAACGCCACCGTGACATCGGCTACGACCGCATCCCCAGGTATGCCCCCGGAAACCGCGTCAACCCCGGAAGGGACATCCAGGGCAAGTACCGGAGCTTCGGCCCGACTCATTCCATTGATGACAAACGCCTGGCGTTCTCGGGGGGGACCGGTGATCCCTGTACCCAGAACACCATCGACGATGACCTCGGCCCCGGCCAACTCCCCATCGAGGCGAGTGACTTCTCCCGAGAAATCCAGGTCCTTCAGAGTCCGAATCCCCCACCCGTGAAGTAGAGCTTCCTCCTCGGCCCGATCTCCGATCAGGATGGCGGTCACCGGGCGGCCCCAGGCTGCCAGGTTTCGAAGAAGAACCAGTGCATCTCCTCCGTTGTTCCCGGTACCCACGAGGGCGGTGACATGGCCACGGGGGTATAACCTCTGAAGCACCAACGCGGCTGAGCGACCCGCGTTCTCCATCAACGTGGGCTGAGGGACGCCCAGCTCATCGATGGCAAAACGGTCGAACTCGGCGCTCTCGGCACCGGTCGGAGCCCCGACAAGGGCCCGTCCAAAAGGACGAACGGGAGGGTCCGTAGACGTATTCATCGGGTTCCCCCGGGGTGGAGGGAGGATGGGTTCGCCTTTTCTGAGCGGGCGAGGGCGGCCCCATGGGGGACCCAAGGCCCAGAAGAGGAACTACTTGTAGCTCTGACCGATGGTCCGCCCGAACGTGATCTCCCCGTTGTCGATCCGGATATTGAATCCACACTCGGGGCTCGAGCATACCCAAGCCTTGTACCGAATTGGGGCCCCGTCTCGTCCATAGTCCGAGAGAGGAATGAGGATCCCGTCTTCACACTTCTTGCACTTTGGATACCCGTTCACTTCCACCATGATCAACCCTTCCCAACAGCAGACAGGTCATTGAGCCCGGCCGGGATCTCGAGCGGCGAGCTCCCGTTCGAGACCCCCCGGGTCAGAACCTCCCACCCCAAGGGTAGTCTCGCTCAAAGGCCTCTTCGAAGTCGAACAAGCCCTGGAAATCGTCCCTCGAGTCTTCTTCCCGCTTGATAAGAACACCACATTCCACCATAGAAAAAACGATCTCACCCAGATCCCCTGTATCGTGTATCCCCCAGTGGCCGAGGACGGTTCGGGCCATGGGCCCGTACTGCTTCAGAGCCAGCTCCCGAACGCCATTAGCCAGCTCCTCTCCGGAGATGTGCCGGGGCTCCTCCAACTCCGCCAGGACCGAATGAAGAGCGGACAGTAGGAACAGATAGGCTTTCCCGTGAAACCTGGGATTCCGATCCTGGAGCTTCGCCAGGATCCCTTCGGCAAGTTGCAGGTCTGTCATGTCTCGAAGATTACTCTCTTCCCTTGTCCACGCCACCCTCTAAACTGGCCGGGCTGGACGGCTCCCCCGAGGCGGGGGGGCCGTCCATGCCTCGGACCATGGTGCTCCCACCTCGTCAGACCAAAGCTCCGAACTCCTCATAAAGGGGGTAAGCTCCGCAAAGCTCCCCCACTTCCCCCCTCACCTCCCGTATCGACGACTCGTTAGATGCGTCGTCTAGGACGCGGATGATCCAGGCCGCGATTTGCTTCATGTCCACTT
>JBDHGR010000035.1:0-15739 GCA_039589815.1 Gemmatimonadota bacterium
GGAACCTCGAGGCCAGAACATTCTTCCTCGTCATGGGTGGTGTCATCCTCGCTGCCTGCGACAGCCTGCTAGGGCCTGATGAAGACCGGAGGTTTGGAGTCATCGCTTTCTTCGGGGAGCCGGTCACCATCACCACACCCGATACCGTTCCTCTGGGTGTCCCGTTCGAGATCTCGATCAGGACGTACGGTGGGGGGTGCCATGAAGAGGGAAAAACGAAGATTCGGGTTCGTGGTTTGCGCGTGGATGTAACACCGTACGACATCCACAGCGGGGCCAAGGCCTGCACCGATGTTCTGAAGACGTTCGACCACCGGGCGACGATGGCCTTACCGACGCCTGGCCTCGCTCGAGTCCTGTTCTTCGGAAAACAGGAGCCCGATGGCCTCCATATCACCGTAGGCCGGGAGATCGTTGTAGAGTGACGGGGGATCTTATCGATGACGGACCAGAAGAGCGTTTCTTCCCACCTCAAGATCGCCATCGAGGACTACGACTATCGGATCAGGACGTTCGTCCCCTGCTACGAAGAGATGCTTGATGAGGTGGAGAAGCTCGCCGGTGTGTCCCTTGGCGATCACCCCACCGTCCTCGACCTGGGGATCGGCACCGGCGCCTTCTCCGAGAGGTGCCTCCGGCTCCGCCCCCAATCCAGGTTGATCGGGATCGACTCTGATCCTGAGATGGTGGCGATCGCCCTGGACCGCCTCAAAGCCGCAGCGGAGATCGATCTCCGCTGTGTGAGTTTCCTGGACGCTGAACTTCCTCCGGTGGACCTCATCGGTGGGGTTCTTTCTCTTCACCATGTGCCGGAGGCGGAAGCCAAGAGGGGGCTCTACCTCCGGTGCCGCCGGGCACTTTCCAGGGGCGGCCCGTTCCTCATGGCTGACTGTTTCCCCCCCCGGGACCCAGACCTCTCCGCCGGAGGATGGGCGTCTTGGCGGCGGCATCTCGAACAGACCTACGCCCCCGAAGAGACCAGCGCGTATTTTGAAGCGTGGTCGTGGGAAGACACTCATTTTTCGCTGGAGGACGAGCTACTTTGGCTTGACCAAGCCGGGTTTCAAACTGAGGTCACGTGGCGGAAGGACTTGTTTGCCGTGATCTGTTGTACCTGACCTGGACAAGGCCTGGCATTTACCCGGACACCTGAAGCTGAACAGGGAAAGATCGCTTCAGGGGTCGTTTGAGAGCCTGAGGCTCTCTGGCTCCAACAGCTCTGAGCTAAATCCTCACTTGAAGCGTGTAGAGCTTGTGGTAACGCCCTTTCCGAGCCATGAGCTCGGCGTGACGGCCCCGCTCAACGATCTCTCCGTCCTCGACTACCAGAATCAGGTCTGCTCGTTGAATGGTGGAGAGGCGGTGGGCGACGACAAGCGTTGTCCTTCCCCTCAGGAGCTGCTGGAGACTCTCCTGGATCAGCGTTTCGCTTTCCGTGTCCAGACTCGACGTGGCCTCATCGAGAATCAGGATTCGGGGGTTCGCCAAGATTGCCCGGGCGATGGTCACCCTCTGCCGTTGACCCCCCGACAGCTTCACCCCTCGTTCACCGATGACGGTGTCCAACCCGTCGGGGAACCGGTCTGTGAAATCCTTCACATGGGCCCGGTATGCGGCCTCCTCCAACTCCTGATCTGAGGCATCCCCCCGAGCAAAGAGGAGGTTCTCCCGAATCGTGCCATCAAACAGGAAGTCGTTCTGGAGGACCAGGCCCAGCTGGTCCCGGTAGCTGGCCAGCTTGACGTTTCGTAGATCAACCCCATCCACCACGACCCTCCCCTGATCTGGCTCTAGGAAGGTCGCGGCCAATCCCGCCATTGTGGTCTTCCCGGATCCGGAGCTCCCCACCAGGGCGATGACGGTTCCCGGCTCGGCTTCGAATGAGACTCCCTTCAGGACCGGCTTCTCTTCTTCATACCGGAAGTGGACGTCCTCGAAGGCGAGGCGGCCGTCGATTGGGGGCATGGACACGGTGCGGAGGGGGTCATCGTCTTCCTTTGACCAGGAGAGAAGTTCAGCGGTTCGGTCCAAACCGGCGAAAGCCTCGGTCATCTGGGTACCGATGTTGGCCATCTGAATGATGGGCGCAATGAGGAAGCCCAAGAACAGCGTGAAACTGAAGAGGTCCCCTAAAGTCAGATTCCCCTCAACGATCTGGCGTCCGCCGTATCCCATGACCAGAACGCTGGCCAGACCCATGAGGAAGGCTCCCAGGCTGGTGACCCCGCTGGAGACCGTCAGGGTCTGTTTTACCTTTTCGTAGATGCGGAGCACTCCCGCTTCGAAGATCTCCCCTTCCTTTTCGACCGCGTGGAAGCCCTTGATGATTCTGACCCCTCCCAGGGCTTCCGTCAGGCGTCCTGTCACCTCGGCCCTGATCTCGCCCCGTTCCCGGAAGGCGGGCCTGAGGATCCTGAACGCACGGGTCGAAACCATGGCGAAGGTCGCCAGAGGCACGACGGCCAGACCGGTCATGACGGGGCTGATGCGAATGAGGAAGACACCGGCCACAACAGCGGTGACGATTCCCCCCACCAATTGCACGAGGCCCGTACCCACCAGGTTCCGGACACCCTGAACGTCATCCATGATCCGTGAGACAAGTTCACCGCTCTTCTTGTCGTCGAAGAACCTCACTGGAAGCTGGAGCACGTGTTTCTGGACCTGGCTCCGCAATTGGGCGATGAGGTGTTGCGCCTCCACGCTGAGGATCAAGGCGAGGCTATAGGATGTCGCCGCCTGGACTGCCACCGCGCCTCCCACCAAAGCCAGAAGAGTATAAAGGAGGCTGATATTCCCCTCGGCGATGACCTCGTCCACCAGGTATTTGGTGGACGCGGGAAGAACCAGCCCCGCCAGCCGGTTTATGAGGATCAGCACCAAGCCCAGGGCCACGAGATTGCGGCGAGGCCAGATGATCTCCTTGAAGGCGTGTTTCAGGCTGGCACCAGAGACTTTGGTCGTTTTCGGCTTTTTGTTTGTGGCCATTGACCTTGTTCGCAGTGGTTGAGGTCCGGTGACTACCGATTCGAGGTGAAGCAGATCGGCATCGTCGGAAAGCTGCGACCAGTCGCCTGATGCAGCGAAGTCCAAGATACCCCGGTCGAAATCATTCGATGCACGTTTGGCGGCAGCGATGGAACCGAGGGAGATCTCCCTGGCGTGGGAACCGGAACCGGCCTTACATTTCGGCGAAACCGACATTCTAACTCAGTGGCACGAGGAGACCTACCCTTGGCGCCCGAATCCCACGGTCCGCAACCCGTGTCGCCGATGGCATTGAAGCCGACCCGCGTCAAAGCTCTCCTGGGTATCTGGGAGCTGGATGGTGAGATGGTCCGGTTTCTGGAGGATCCAGCCACCGGGGCTCTCGTGGCCATGACCTGCCGAGGCGAACGCGTGAACCCCATGCGGGTGATCTCCCATGGGACCAGGATGGACGAGTCCGACCCGCATTAGTCGGAAGCTTCTCTCCGGGACTCGGTTTGGGGTTTCCGCCAAAGGGCCTTCACGAAAGCATCCACCCCGTCGGGCTCATCGTCCCAGAAGTCCGGCCTGATTCGGCCATCATCTCAGGGTTTCCACCTCCAGACGGTCCACCGTGTCCAGGAGGTACGCTTCCGGGTCCGAGGCTTCGGATCCGGCCCGGACCACGGGCAGATAACGGTCCATGCCGGGACGGGCCTCGGTGTAGTCGTGTAGGCCTTCCCAGGAGTCGTGGCGGTGACGTCGTAGAAGATCCGGAAGGCCCCGGAACCAGGCGCCTGGAGTTCCTACCGCGTATAGTCGTCCGCCTAGGCGCCGAACAACTCCCAGGCCGGGTAATTCTGCCACTTTCCTCGAGTGAAATCCGGGAAGTCGATGGGAGCGCCCCCGTTGGCCACAGACCACTCGGAGAGAGGTGTCACCGCGCTGATGGCTGCGGCGTCGTAGACGTTCATGTCTGTGGGAATTCCCTCCCGGAGACACTTGATGAGGCGGTAATCTTCCATGAAGTCCATGCCCCCATGGCCGGCCCCGGCAGACCGTTCCGCCATCTGCTTCCAGAGTGGGTGGTCGTACTCTTCCAACCACTCCCTGGCTTCGTCCCAAGAATGGGATCGGGCACTCATGCCCTCGATGTAGACCCGATCGGGGTAGCCCTGGAAGATGCCTTTTGTCCCCTGGACCAGGTTGATGCGGGAGTATGGGCGGGGAAGGTTGCAGTCGTGTCCAACGATGATGGTCCTGCCCAAAGCGGTTTGAATGATGGATGTGTTCACGTCTCCGCAGACGTAGGTCTCCTGCCTCTTCGGATGATCGGGAGGGTAGTTGTCCCGGGCCCAGTTCTGGAGGCCTCGGGATGGGCTGCTCATGGAGACCAAGGTCGCGAAGGCATCGCCTCTGTTGATGTCCAGACAATTGGCCACAGGCCCCAGTCCGTGGCTGGGATAGAGATTCCCGTTCCGTTCCATGGAGTGCGCGCGACGCCAGAGGCCTTCGTTCGCATCCTCGAATTTGATGCCCCTGAGGTCGTGGAGGTATCCGCCGGCCCCGTGGACGATCTCGCCGAGGAGGCCGAGCTTGGTCAGGTGGAAGCAGAGCATCTCCATTCGTCCGTAGTTGCAGTTTTCCATCAGGATGCAGTGCTTCTGCAGCCTTTCCGCGGCCTCCACCATGGCCCAGCAGTCGTCGATGGTATAAGCGGCCGGGACCTCCGTGGCGGCGTGCTTTCCATTCTCCATGGCCGATAGCAGAACGGGGACGTGCCACTCCCAGGGGGTGGCGGTATAGACCAACTCGAGGTCCTCTTCTGCACAGAGACGTTCGAAGTCCCGCTCCCCATTCGTGTATATGGCGGGCCGGGGGAACCCTGCCTCTTCCACAAGGTTGGCCGATCGCTCGGCCTTCTCGGGGACGATGTCGCAGACCGCAGTGATCTGGCATCCCTCGATTCGGTTGAGGTTCCGCACATGGGCCGTTCCCTGGAGCCCCGTGCCCACGAATCCGATTCTGACCAGATCCATGGGGGGCGCGGCGAAAGGTTGGTCGGGGGCCGCCCCCAGGTCCGGTCGTTGGAGCCGAGGTGTCGCGGTGCTTCCATCGTCGTCAGGGGTGCAGGCCCCCAGGGCCGCCAGCCCCAGGCCGGCTGCGCCCATTTTCAGGAGCTCGCGGCGATGAAGGCCTTCGGTCTCGGCGGGTTCTTCCTGCGTGACGTCGATGTTCGGGTCCACCTCGGCTTTTCTGGTCATGGTATCCTCTCAGGTGCGTTGCTTATCGGTTCGTCATGAGTACATCGTCGCTTACCCGGGCCGTCATACGGCCATGCCGTCCCTACCGTCCACCTTCGTCGATCTCCCGTGGCACCCGGTATCTCACGCGAGCCAGTTCCGCAGGGTTGTTCTCATCCTCCGCCATCGGCCTCAAAATGAAGCTGTATCGGTAGTCTTCATAGGGGAGAGAGTATTTCGGTAGGGCTGTCGGCCCCCAGGAGGTGATCCCGCCTACCCCCATTTGCCGGAGATCTACGTTCACGGCAACCAGATCCCGGGGCGTCAGCTGGCCGGAATGGCGCTGGCCTTTTTGGGGTCCGTCGTCCAGGTCCTCCTGAGTGTAATGGAGAGCGCCCATGCTCAGGTAAGGGTACTCTCCCATGGTCTCACCCTCCCCACCTCCCGCGATCACCATCAAGCCTACGCCGCCACTCTCCGGCCTGAAGGTCATCCACCTCACGTCGGTTTTGTTCCCCGATTCCTGAGGGCGGACATAGGGGTGATATTGGTCCGAAACCAGACCCTCGTACGTCATGACCGGGGTTCCGGCCTTCCGATCCCAGTGGGATTCGTGGGGCCCCCTCCCGAACCACATAATGTGGTCCAGCTCCCGGGGAAGCTCCATCCTCATCCCGAAACGGGGCATACGGGGATGCTCTCCCCCAGCCGCGGACAGGAAGGCCTCGACGATGACGTCGCCATTCCCGAGGATCGTGTAGTAGCGGTCGTACCGTGCGCCCTCATCGAGGGACAGCACCCCTTTGACTTCCACCCCGACTGCGTAGGGAGCGAGTCGATGGGCGTCGACCATTTCCACGTCGATGGCGGCACCGGCATCCTTCCATATCCCAAGGCGTTCCTGCCATCGCCCGCCGTAATCATTGTCCGTCGGGGCCCGCCAGAAATTCGGCCGGGGGCCTCTTTGTATGAGATCCACGCCGCGGAAGGCATAGGCCAGGATTTCCCCGGTGGTCCCACTGATCTCCAAGCCGAAGTCAGCCCCGGCCACCATGATCCTCCCGACCCGAGTCACCGCTTCAACGTAAGGAAGGTCGGCGAGATTGGGCTCCTCCATGGCTGGACCTGGCGAGAGGGGGAACTGGTGGAAAGCCACCTCGGTCCCTGCCGGGAGGACTCCTGACTCCTCGTTCTGCAGGACCTCCAGAGTCAGATGATACTCTGCACCAGGGGCGGGATCGATGGCCTCCAAGGGAACTCTGACCCCTCCGGTATCTTTTGCCGGCAAGTTGGGGACGGAGAGCCGGCCGCCTTGAATCGGCAATCCGTCTTCGAGCACCCTCCACTCCAAACCCAATCCCTCGAGGGTCCTGAACTCGTAGTTGTTCGTAAGGAGAACATCCCCCGAAACCGGATCCACCAGTTCTGCCTCGATCCACTGGTAGACCCGCCGGACCTCGAAATAGTGGGGGTTTGGCTCACGATCCGGTTGAACCAGTCCGTTGATGAGGAAGTTTCCATCGGACGGGGTCCCCGGGGGTCCAAAGTCCCCACCGTACCCCCAGATGCTGTCCCCGGACTCGGTGACCTTCGACAGCCCCTGGTCCACCCAGTCCCAGATGAATCCCCCCTGGAGGGACGGGTAACGATCGATGAGCTCCCAGTAGTCTGTGAAATTCCCAACGCTGTTTCCCATGGCGTGGGCGTACTCACACATTACGAGGGGGCGCTCCGGGTCCGATTGGGCGTATTCCTCCAGGTGCTGGAAGCCTGAGTACATGGGCACATAAAGGTCCGTGTTCCAATCCTGAAGGGCCCGCTCGTATTGAACCGGTCGGGTATCGTCCCTGGCCTTGGTCCAATCGTAGGCCGCATAGAAGTTCACCCCGTTCCCGGCCTCATTCCCCATGGACCAGATGATGACGGAGGGGTGATTCTTGTCCCGTTCCACCATCCGCCGCATTCGATCGACATGGGCCGGCTCCCAGGCTGGGTTATTCCCAAGAGTTACGTCGGGGTTATATCCCATGCCGTGGGATTCGATGTTGGCCTCGCCCACGATGTACAGCCCTTCCTCGTCGGCCAGCTCGTACCACCTGGGATCGCTCGGGTAGTGGGAGGTGCGAACGGCATTCATGTTGGCTGCTTTGATGAGCCGAAGATCCTCCACCATTCTTTCCTCCGACATCACATGGCCCGTGAAAGGATCGTGTTCGTGCCGGTTCACGCCTTTGATGGTGATGGGGACGCCGTTCACCTGGAGAAGTCCGTCCTTGATCTCCACCGTCCGGAATCCGATCCGTTGCCGAAGCACCTCCAGGGTATCGGCCGATTCATCCACCAGGGCCAGGTAGAGGTCATAGAGGTTCGGCGTTTCGGCGGTCCATGGCTTTACCGGCCCCACTCCCATCCTCATCGACGCACTGGCCTCTTCCCCCAAAGCCGGGGTGTTGATGAGGATTTTGGGAGAGGAAATGGCCGATCCTGTTTCGGGATCCCTGACCTCCATGGCGACGGTGACCGGCGCCGGGGCTTCCTCTCCATAGTTCCTGAGGTCCACCGCAACCTCCAGCTGCCCTTCCTCGTAGTTCTCGTCCAGGCCTGCCTTTACGAAAAAATCCCTTACGTGGACCCTTGGTGCGGCCCAAAGGAATACGTCCCGCTCTATCCCACTGATACGCCAGAAGTCCTGACACTCCAGGTAGCTACCATCGCTCCACCGGTAGACCTCCACGGCAAGCAGGTTTTCCCCCGGCCGGACGAACTCGGTGATGTTGAACTCCGCCGGGAGCTTACTCCCCTGGCTGTAGCCGACCCGTTGGCCGTTGATCCAGAGATACATGGCCGACTTCACAGCCCCGAAATGCAGGAAGACCTCCCGATCTCGCCAGGTAGGGGGTACCTGGAATGAGGTCCGGTACGATCCCACCGGATTGTAATCGTGATGGATGAAGGGAGGATTCTTCTCGAACTCGTACGGGTGGTTGAGATAAATGGGGACACCGTAGCCCTGAACTTCCCAGTTGGAGGGCACGGGGATGAAGTCCCATCCCGAGTCGTCGTAGCCCTCCATGTAGAAGTCCTGCGGGCGTTCAGCGGGACTTCGAACCCAGTTGAACCGCCAATCGCCGTTGAGGAGCTGAAAGTATTCGGAGGATTCTCGGACGTTCTCGCGGGCTAAACCGAGGGTTTCGAAAGCGAACGCCGACGCCCTTGCCGGTTCCTTGTTGATCCCGACCACGGAGGGGTTTTCCCAGTCCGGAACGACCTGGGCGGCTGGGCTTTTTGTCCAGGCCATGGTGAAAAGCACACATGTGCCCAGGACGATGAAACGTGCTCTCACGGGTGGCATCCTACTCTGAATGCAGACGCGTCGGGCCCGGCGGCTCCTGCCGGGTTGGGGGAGGCCCCAAGGAGATCCTAGGAGGGTGAACACAAAACGGCCAGGGGCATTGGTCCCCCTGGCCGCCTCGATGTCGGATCAGAGCTCCAGCCGTCGGTCAGCCTTCCTTCTTGATGCCCTTGAAGGGAATGGGCTCGGCGCCACCCCGGCCACCACCCATGGTCATGGTCCCCTCCATGGCGTTTCCTGCCACCGTACCGTTGAAAACGAAAGAGATGGTCCGCTCGCCCATGCCGCGGGCGACGGTGAACGAGAGCTGGTCGCCTTCCAGCTTGGTATCAGTGAGAGGGATAGGCTGGGGCTCCCTACCACCGCCACCCCGCCGGCCTCCCATGGCCATGAGGGCCGTCCCGGTCACCGCAGCCCCGTCCTGCTTGAAGCTGACATCCATTGAGACTTCCCTGGCCTGGCCTCCCTGCCGACCCATCATGGAGTAGGTGATGGTCCAGTCGCCGGTGACGTCCTGGGCTTCCAGGGTCGGCGCCATGAACATGAGAAGGATGGCCATGAGGCCCAAAGAAGCGATGCGACGCATGAGTACCTCCCAAATGAGTAGACAAGTGCGTGGATTTTCGGCGATACTTACAGACACCCCTATGCTCGGTTTTGTTAATCCGCTTCACGCCATACCTTCCCCCCTTCGATTCAGCACCCTTCAACGGGAATAATCATGGGGGTTCTCATGCGGCGCATCAGGCTCAACCTGGCCTTCCTCTTTCTCCTGGCGATTCCGTCCACCTTGTGGGCCCAGGCACAACGGACGTTCACGGTGGACGACGCCCTCAGCGTGAAGTCGGCAAGCGTTGCCGACGCCACCGAGGACGCGCGCTGGCTTGCCGTGAGCGTGTCCTCGGCCCGTAGTCGTATGGGCACCGACCACTTCCGTTATGGTGACCCCACCTATATCGGGCCGTCGAAAGCCGAGCTCATGGTGATGGATGCCGAAACGGGGGAAAGCCAGCCGCTTTTTGATGAGGCGGTCCAAGTGCAGAGTCTCTCCTGGTCTCCCGAGGGGGATCGTCTCGCCTTCCGCAGATATGTGGATGAAACGGTACGCCTGGAGGTCTGGGATCGGGGAGCCGGGAGGGTCGAGACGGTGAGCTTGGTGCCAGCCCGCGAGCTGGCCTGGGGTGGCCCCCTGATGTGGTTCCCCGACGGATCAGGCCTCCTGGTGGCACTCCGGACGCCCACCTGGGCTCAGGATTCCCGGGCTGCATTCGAGGCCATGGACGTTGGCCCCATCGTGGTGCAGGACTCCTCGGAACCCTTCCTGTCCTGGGATGCGGTTCGAAACCGGGGAAGCCTGATGGAATTGGCCCGGGTGGACCTGGAGTCGGGAGCGGTAACGGTTCTCGCGACGGAAGGATCCTACCAGGACGTTCGAGTTGCCGAGGACGGCTCCCATATCACCTATACCACCTCCACCCCCCTGAAAACCTCGTACGAACGGGGGGAGGGAACCGAATACGCCTATTACAAGCTCGACCTGGCTGAGGGGGCGGAGGCTGTCGAGGTGATGGAGAAGGGCGAGCGGCGGATCAGGCCGAACTGGAAGCCCGACGGATCGGCGTTCGTCTATGCCAGGGAGGGGGACATTTTCCTCAAGACCCCGGAGGCAGACAGCGCTCAGAACCTGACTGAAGAGTACCGGGTGCCCTTCTCTGAAAGTGACTCCACCAAGAGGAGCTTCTCGCTGGACCGCTGGCATCCGGATGGCGATGCCCTACTGCTGCGAGCCCAGGACGGCTACTACCTCATGGAGGTGGGAGAGGAGCCGGAGTTGGTTTGGGCGTTCCAGGGAGAAACACGGAAAGAGTGGGGTGAGGGACCGCGTCTGAGCATCCTCCAGTGGACTGAGGATGGTCGGTACCTCTTTGCCTCGCGGGCCGCCCGTGATCGCTGGGAGCGTGGCTTGGTTCGCTACGACCTCGGACGAAGCAGGGAAGAGGTCCTGGTTTCCGACTCCGATGTCTACCGGAGCTGGAACGTAGCCGAAGATGGCTCCCGTATCGTGTTCCGCCGGTCCGACGGAGACCGCCCGGATGAAATCTGGGTCGCATCAGGCGATTTCGGGAACGCCCGAGCCCTAACCGACATGAACCCCTGGCTCGATGATGTGGCGTTATCGAAGAGCCAGCTCATCAAGTACTACGACGTAGACGGGGAGGAACTCTACGGTGTCCTCCATCTCCCTGCGAACTACGAGGAAGGCAAGGCATACCCTCTTGTTGCAGAGATCTACGAGACCTTCTTCGACAACGGATACAGCTACAGCGCCCAGACCCTGGCGGCCCAAGGGTGGATGGTCCTGCGGCCCTCGGTGGACCTGGAGGAGGGATTCCCGGGCGAGGCGTGGATGAAGGGTGTTACCACCGCCATCAACTCCCTCATGGACAAGGGGATGGTAGACGGCCGGCAATTGGGGATCCACGGGACCAGTTACGGCGGCTACGCCACCAGCCTCATCATCACCCAGACCGACCGCTTTGCAGCCGCCATCAATATCTCCGGGAAGGTGAACATCATCTCCTTCCTGGGGGACTCGGAGAAGATCACCACCCGTAACTACAACGCAGCCGAGGAGGGGCAGGATAGGATCGGCGCGACCCTCTGGGAACAGCCCCAGAAGTACTGGGAGCACTCGGCCGTCATGAACGCCGACCGCATAACAACACCCCACCTCCTCCTTACGGGCCATGGCGACTGGAACGTTCCCGACACCAACACCCGGGAGATGTACTACGCCCTGCGCCGCCTGGGGAAAGAGGTGGTGTGGGTGAACTACATGCGGGCGGGACACGGTGCTGGCCGGGCCGGCCTGGAAGAAGATTACCGGGACCACTGGCGGCGGATCATCGAGTGGTACGACACCCACTTCAAGAAGGCAGTGGAGGAAGACGAAAAAGGCGGTTGAGGAGCCAGGAAACGCCGGTCGGCCGAACGGCTAGGCCGGCGCCTCCAGCACGACCTTCCCCAGGTTCTTCCGATCGTGGAGGAACCGGTGGGCTTCCACGGCTCCGTCCCGATTCAAGGGGAAGGTCCGGTCCATTATGGGCTTCCAGCGCCCATCCACCACTCCCCCGAAGATCTCCTCCAGGGCAGGGCCCATCATTTCCTCCTTCTCCTTCAAGTAGAGGAGATGCACGCCAAAAACTCCCTGGTTGGGAATTACCAGGGAGAGGGGGTGGATGGATCCTGTCCGGAGCCTGGCCAGGGCTGCCTTCGGCCAGCTCCGCTTCCTCCCAGGCATGGCCTCACTCAGGCCGTAGAACACGACCCGGCCGAGGGGGTTCAGGAGCCTTCTGACGGCCTTGGTGGCTCTTCCCCCCACAGGATCCAGGGCAATGTCCAGTCCCCTCTTCCCACCCAAGGCCCGATGGAGGTCGTTGTCCCAGGTCCCGCGGGAATCGAAGCACGCCTCGGCGCCCAATTCGTCCACCACGAACGAGCGCTTCTTCTCCTTGCCGGCGGTGCCATAGACTCGTAGGCCCCGGTCCACGGCCAATTGAACGGCCGCGGTCCCTACGCCACCCCCGGCTCCCAGGATCAGGACGGTATCGTCAGCCCGGGCATGCCCGGTCTCGAAGAGGCAGACCCAGGCCGTGAGAAAGACCACGGGGATTCCGGCGGCCTGGGCCGGGCTGAGGGCTGCAGGGTAGGGGAACGCCTGCGCCGCGTCGACGACGACGTCCTTGGCGTATCCTCCGAAACGAAGCAGGGCCACGGCCCTGTCGCCCTCCTTCCATCCCTGCACTCCTTCCCCGACTCTCGCCACCTCCCCCGCCACCTCGAACCCCGGGGCGTAGGGGAGATCCGGGACCTTACCGTACAGTCCCACGCGCTGAAGAAGGTCCGCGAAGTTCACGCCCGAGGCGGTCACCCTGAGGTGAAGCTCTCCCGGGCCCGGATCGGGAAGGGGGATCTCCCGTTCCTCCATGACCTCGGGGGAACCGAACCGGGGGATCTGGATTGCTACGGTAGTGTCGGGCATGACTTGGCTTCCTACGGGTCAACCGTGGAAAAGGGCTGCCTATTCGGCGTCACCAGAAGAACAGCACCAGGGCAACCGTTGCCACGACGGCGCCGATGGAAAGAACGTCGAAGAGTAGGTCGCGTTCCTTGAAAGGATCCGAGTCTGTGGACCCTTCCTGGGCATCGCTGGCGGTGGCGGCCCCAGTATCCTCTTCCAGACTCCGGGCCTCGGGCCGGACCAGGGAGATCCCGGCCAGCAACACGAAAAGGGCGATCCCGGCAAACCACATCTGATCCAGGAAGGCGGCGTTGGGTGTGAGCGCCTTCACTCCGATGGTGACGGGCAGGGTGAGGGCCATGACCCATACCGCACCCCGAGCAGTGGCCCTCTTCCAGAAGAGCCCGCTCAGAAAGACCACCGCGACCCCCGGGGTGATAAGGCCCCAGAACTCCTGGATGTACGAGAAGATCCTCTCGAAGCTGACGAGAAAGGGGGCCCAGGCCCAAGCCAGGAGAAGGAAAACCACGGTGCTGGTTCGTCCGACGGTGATGAGACGGCGCTGAGAAGCGTCGGGCTTCAGATGCCGGTGGTACAAGTCCATGGTGAAAATGGTGGCCGTGGAGTTCAGCATGGAATCCAGAGACGACATGATGGCCGCGATCAGCGCCGCCAGCATGAGCCCCGCCAAGCCGCCTGGAAGAAGGTTCGCGATGAGGACCGGATAAGCCATGTCGGCGCGGGTGAGCTCGTCGGCGTAGAGCACGTAAGCCATGATCCCGGGAACCACGGCGATGAAGGGAATGAACAGCTTCAGATACGCAGCGAACACGATTCCGTATCTGCCCTGCTTCAGGTTTCTGGCTCCGAGCGTTCTCTGCGTGATGAACTGGTTGCATCCCCAGTAGAAGAGGTTGGCGATCCACAGACCACCGAAGAAGATGGCGAACCAGGGGAGCTCCGGGTGATCCAATGGGAGCACCATGTGGAACTTGTCCCCAGCCTCCTCCATCAGGGTGCCCCATCCACCCACGGCACGAAGCCCCAGCCAGGCGGTAAGGGCTCCGCCCAGCAGGAGCATCGTTCCCTGGATGAGGTCCGACCACACCACGGCTTTCAGTCCCCCATAGGCCGTGTAGGCGCCGGCGAACACGGCCAGGATCGTCACGCCCCACCAGAGGGGGAGCCCAAACATGGTCTCCAGGGCCAGACCGCCTGAGTAGAGGACGGTAGCCATGGCCACGAAGGTGTAGGCCAGGATCATGTAAATGGCCAACCAGCTCCGGGATCTGGCATCGAAGCGGCGTTCCAGGTACTCGGGCATCGTGGTGACCCGATTGGCCAGGAAGGCCGGGAGGAACCAACGTGCCACGATCACCAGCGTGATGGCCGACATCCACTCGTAGGCTGCGACGGCCAGCCCGAAATCTGCGCCCTGACCTGCCTGACCCACCAGCTGCTCGGTGGAGATGTTCGACGCGATGAGGCTGATGCCGATGAGCCACCAGGGAAGGTTGCGGCCGGCCAGGAAATAGTCTGCCGCCACCTTTTCCTTGCGTGAGACTACGATGGCTACCACGGCCACCACTACGAAGTAGCCGATGAACGCCGTGAAGTCGAAGGTCGAGAAGTTCATCAGAACTCCAGAACCATGAAGATGGGTCGGTGGTCTGATGTGACCGGGGCGCCACCCACGAGCCCCACCACCCGTCCGTCCAGTCCCCACGCCGGATCGACTTCAATGCCCAGATGGGCGAAGGCTGTCGTCACCAGATCTACGGTGCTGGCGGACCCAACGGGAGTTCCCACCGTGGCGGAAGGCCCGCTGGTCAGGTAGAAGACCGTGGTCTCCTCCGGGGTTTCTCCCCCATGCCCGCCCTCCTCGGTCCGCCCATGGTCCGTGGTCACAAGAACCAGCCAGTCCTCTTGCTGGTACGTGGCCCGGTCCCGAATCGCATCCACCAACCGTCCGAGATGCCGGTCGGCGGTGGCGATGGCCTCTCTGTACTCGGTGCCGATCCCCCCGATGTTGTGGCTGATCTCGTCGGGGGAACCGACGTAAACGAAGAGAATATCCGGGTCGCCTGTGCGGATCTCCCCTACTGCGTGGTCCACCGAAACACTGTCGGCTTCCAGCCATCCCAGATCGTATCCGTTCAGAACGATCTTCTTGTCGATTCCGTCGCTGATGAGTGGGCCACCGGAATTCTCCGCCACCAGGGGGAGCCAATCGGCCACCGCAAAGGTGTTCAGTTCGGGCCGAACAGATTCGATGCGAGTGAGGAGGTCGGGGTAGGTGCTGTATTGGTTCGACGTGAAGTTGTTGGAGAGGACGCCATGCTTCTCCGGCCAAACCCCCGTCAGGATGCTGGACCAGCAGGGCCCGCTCACCGTGGGTCGAGCCGTTTCGGCGTTCTCGCTGAAGGTTCCCGCAGCCGCCAGGGAGTCGAGTATCGGCGTCGGCACCTCCCTCAGAACATCGGGCCGGACTCCGTCCCAGCCCACCAGGAGCACCTTCGGGACCGGGGCAACCTGGGCTGCCTCCGCTGCGGCTTCCGCGGTCGGGGCAGAACCGCCCTGGGCGGCTACTGCCTCCGGCCACCGGTTGGACCCGATGAGAAGGGAAGCGAACCCGAGGGCAATGAGGCGCGTAGTCGGGATAGAACTCAGCAACTTTCCTCCTTGTTCTTCATGATCGTGGCCACCAAGGCCATGGTCTCTTCTTCGAATCGGTGAGCCTCTTCCGCGGAAGGCTCCTCGGGGTCGTGAGCGACCAGGTTCCTGACTTCTCGAAGGGCGAGGACGCGGGCTTCTTCCTCCGGGCCGATCCGGTGGTTGATCCGCAGGGCCGCAAGAAGCTCCGCGGGCTGCGTCGGAGGTTGAACCGAGCACGCGGGTAGCGCTGATCGCAAGGCGTTCTCCAGCCGGATCCAAGCCTCCAGAATCCGAGTGGCGGTGGACCCGCCGAAAGCCCCATTGGTAGCTGAAGTCGTCATCTCAAAATGAACCCGTGGCGGAGGGGATCGATCGGATCGATAAGGAGCTCGTTCCGCCCCGTGATATGGGATGTGCCGGAGACCTTGGGGATCACCGCGTGGTACGGCCCGAAACGAGTGGCTTCGGTGACTTCCCCGGTGAATGTCGTGCCGAGAATGC
>JBDHGR010000036.1:0-30657 GCA_039589815.1 Gemmatimonadota bacterium
CCGGAGGGGTTCAGCTTTCTGAATGGGGTCCGGGAAATGCCGGACGGCTCCGTCCTGGCCGCCGACCCCCTGGCCCAGGTCCTTCTCCGCATCGACCTGGAAACCTCCACGGCAGACACCCTTGGGCGTGTCGGCCCGGGACCACAGGAATACGAGCAGCCGGATCAGGTCTTCCCCCTGCCAGGGGATTCCACCCTCCTGGTGGACCTCGGAAAGATGCAGTTGACCGAAATCGGACCGGACGGATCCTTCGGCGGCGGGATTCCCATGGCCCTGCCCGGATGGGAGCGCTTCCCCATCGTCCTCCATCCGCGCTTTGTAGACGACCAGGGCCGCCTCTTCGACCAGGCCGGCCGATCCCGGGACGGAGGCCCCCCCGATTCGGCCGCGGTGACTCGGTACGACCGGGCCACCCGGGCCTTGGACACGGTAGGTACCGTCTGGCTACCGGAGATGCGCCAAACCCGATCCCGGGGTGGCGGATATGTGCCCCGCATGTTGGAGGCGTCGGACGCCTGGTCGGTGGGCCCGGACGGCCGAATCGCCATTGTCCGAGCACATGGATTCTCCGTCGAATGGCGGTTTCCCGACGGCAGGGTCGTGGTGGGCCCACCCAACCACATGCCGACTCATCGGGTGAGGAGAAGGGACCAGGAAGCCGTCCTGGCCGAAATGCGAAACTCGGGAATCTCCATGACCGCCGCTGCCAGCCGGGACGGGGGTGTTTCCCGTATGACCATGAGTCGAGGGTTGTTTCGGGGTGGGGATGCTCCGGGCATCGACGACTACGAGTGGGCGGAAACCCTGCCCGGATTTCGCCAGGGCGGGGCCAGGGTGTCTCCGAAGGGTGAGTTGTGGGTGGAACGGTATCTGCCGGTGGATTCAGCCCCCCGTATGATGGTGTTCGACGAGAAGGGGTTGCTCCGCGGATCGGTGCATCTCCCACCCCGGCGCCAGCTCATCGGGTTCGGGGAGGGACCAGGGGGCGCCGACGTGGCCTACTTGGTCCGGACCGACGAGTTCGATCTTCAATGGCTGGAGAGATACCGGGTGGTGAGGTAGGTTAAGGGGTCCGGGTGTTCCAGCGCCCAAGATTCCCCTGACTCCGCTTGTTTCCAATGCTTCAGAATCAGAGTCCTGACACGATCCAGGCCCCGGTGGATCCCGGGACCGGTATTGCCGGCCTTTTTGGAACCTACCCTCTGGTGGAGACCGGCATCTGGGTGGTGGGTCTCATCCTGGTGGCCTGGCTCGCCGACAATCTCACTCGACGCTACATCCTGAAGGTCATATCCCGGGTGGTCACCCAGACCAAATTCACCTGGGACGATGTCATCTTCAAACGGAAGGTGTTCCGCCGGTTTGCACACCTGGCCCCCGCGGTTGTCCTCTACTATGGGGTGCCGTTGGTTCCAGGCTTCCCGCCGGACCTCACCGAGCTGGTCCAGAGGGTGGCATTGGGGTTCATGGTGTTGATGGTGGTCCTCAGCGCCGATGGGCTCCTCACCGCGTTGAACGATATCTACTCGACCCGCCCCGACGCCAAAAGCCGCCCCATCAAGGGGTACCTCCAGATCGTAAAGATCATCCTCTACATCGCCGCCGGGATCCTTGTGGTCTCCACCCTCATCGGCCAAAACCCGTTGGCAATCCTTACGGGGTTCGGCGCCATGACCGCCGTCCTGGTACTGGTTTTCAAGGACACCATCCTTTCCCTGGTGGCCAGCATTCAGATCACTCAATACGACATGGTCGCCGTGGGAGATTGGGTGGAGATGCCCAAGTACGGAGCGGATGGCGACGTCATCGACATCGCTCTCCACACCATTACCATCCAGAACTGGGACAAGACCATTTCCACCATCCCGACCCACAAGTTCATCGAGGATTCCTTCAGGAACTGGCGTGGGATGAGCAAGTCGGGTGGAAGGCGAATCAAGCGCTCCCTTTACCTCGACGTGAACACGGTCCGGTTCCTGACCGAGGAAGAGATCGCCGACCTGGGCCGCTGGGAGCTCCTGCGAGACTACATGCAGGAGAAGCTGGAAGAGGTCGGAATGTTCAACGCCCTGAAAGCCGAAGGGAATCCCGACCTCATCCCGAACACCAGAGGGCTCACCAATGTTGGCACGCTGCGGGCTTACATCGTGGCCTACCTTCGGCAGCACCCGAAGATCCACCAGGACATGACCCTTATTGTGCGGCAACTCCAGCCTGGGCCGGAAGGGTTACCCATGGAGATCTACGCCTTCTCCAACGACACGGACTGGGCGAACTACGAAACACTCCAGGCCGACATTTTCGACCACATCTTCGCTACCATCCCGGAATTCGGGCTGAGCGCCTTCCAGAAACCCTCGGGGAGGGACCTGGAAGGCATCAAGCCCGTATAGGCGGCTACCCGCCCAATTCAATCATCCGGCCGGTACGGAGATAGTGCTCCAGGGCCGCGGTCAGCATCTCCCCCCTTTCCGCGATTCCTTCCGCCGCCTCATCGACCTGGCCATCTCCAGTCTCGGTCAGAGCCGTTAGGACGAACTCCCACCGGACGGCCGTCTTGGAGGCCGCCTCTTCCTCGAGAGAGATCCGGAGTTGGAAGAGAAGGTCTGGCGTAAACCTCACGAGCTCCACCAGGGAAGGCGCTTCGTGCCTGGTGAAAACCCACACGCCGGGGCCCACCGTACCAGACGGATCGGTCCGGAATATGCAACCCAACTCCGCATAGCCGGTTTCCGTGCTGATCAACTCTGCGTCCCAACCCGGGATCCAGTCGGCTTCCCTGCTCGGACAGAGAAGGGGAAATACCTCCTGGGGGCTCCCGGGAAGAGCCTTCCTCCATTCCAGCTTCTCTCTGTTGGGTTGCCACTCCCGGCTGCGATAGCGCGCCAGGATATTGTCGGATCTCTTGGCCTTCATGACTCACTCCTTGGTTTGGTCGGCCCAGACGCAGTTTGCGCTCGGCCTTATGTTTAGTATCTAAACTCTACTTTGAAAAAAAAGATCGGTAGTACCTAAATCAGTGATACCTGTCGAACTCTCCGTTGAGCGTCTGAAAGAAGCTCCTGATGGCCCCCCGGTCTTCCTCTGATAGAGCAGAGACATGAGCATCGAATCTCTCCTCGGCTGCCTCTTTCACGCGAAGGACCTGGACCATCAAGCGGCTCCCCTTTTCAGTAAACGAGAGGGACAATTCGGTCTGGCTTTCCGGGTTCCGGTCTTTTGTCAACACCCCTTTGGCCTCGAGCCTGGATAGAGTCTGGGAGACGGCACCTTTGGTGACCGAGAACCGCTCACCGATCTCTTTCGCGTTGGCCTCCGGCCGAATATGCAAGAAGAGCAGCAGATGAATCTCGGATGGGTGAAGCTTCACACCCTCGGCCTCCAGGACCCTTCCCTTCTCCACATGAAGGAGCTTGTCCACCGACGCCAGGATCAGCGCAACCAGGTCCGGATGTTTCAGTGTACCCATGATATGAGTTTAGATACTAAACTCATAAAAGTCAAGCCCCTCCCATGCCCCGGGATTGACGGTTTCCCACTCTCTGGGATTGACGGTTTTCCACTTCTTCTCCATATTGGTAACCATATGGTTACCAATGCTTCCCAGCTGGATCTCGTGTTCTCGGCGTTGGCCGACCCGACTCGCAGGGCAATCCTGAGTCGGCTGGCCGTAGAGGACGCAACCGTTGGGGAGCTTGCGGAACCTTTCGAAATCTCGCGCCCGGCCATCTCGAAGCACCTGCGGGTGCTGGAGCGGGCAGGGCTGGTCAGGCGGACCCGTGACGGGAGGATCAGTCGGTGCGAGCTGGATGCCGAGCCGATGAAAAATGCTGCCGAGTGGGTCGATCACTACCGGCAGTTCTGGGAGAGCCAACTGGACTCCCTCGCCCGGTATCTGGGAACCAAGACATCCACCGATCGTAAGGAGACACCCGAATGAACGCTGAAACCCCGAGTTCTTTACGGCTCACCAAGGTAATTCACGCCACCCCTGAGCAGGTTTTCGCGGCCTTTACCGAGGAAGACCAGCTGAAACAGTAGTCCTGCCCGGAGGGTGGAACGGTCGCGAAGGCCGAAGTCGATCTTCGCGTCGGGGGGGCCTTGTGCATCGTCATGGATATGGGGGAGGGGAAGATTCACACCGCCAGAGGTGCCTTCCGAGTGATCGAGAGGCCCCATCGGTTGGTCTACACCTGGGATTGGGACGATCCGGAATACAAGATGGGTGAGACCACCATAACGGTGGAGCTCAAAGCGGCGGGAGGGGGCACGGAGGTGGTATTCACCCACGACCTTTTTCCAACGGTGGAGTTGAAGACCGCTCACGAAGAGGGGTGGAGTTCCTGCCTGAACCGTTTGGAGGTTCTGTTCAGCGGTTGATCCGTGACGGGTCGGGGGCCGTTCAGCGCGTTCAGATGAGGATGACCCCGTTACTCGATCCGACACCAAACCGCGTTGCGGAGGGTCCTTTCGGGACTTCGATGCGGGCTACCATTTCTGCCGGGATCGTTTTGAGGATTCCCACGGCATCCCGCCCCTGGGACACGCCCTCCGCGGAAAAGTCGCTCACTCGGATTGCGTCCATATATATGAGGGGATCAGAGGAGGAGAGGAACCGATAAACCAGAGTGGGTAGTCATGGGTTCGGCAGCCCTTCGGGATCTGTTCCGGACACTACCTGGCCCGTACGCCGAAGGTGGCGGGTTGTTTCCCCGCTGAGCCTCGAGCTTCCGATCCGAATCAAAAAAAAGAGACGCGAGGCCCCGGGGGACCCCGCGCCCTGGCTCAGTGCCGAACGGGATCGAAATCCTATCCGCTACCACCCTCTGGCAAAGTTGGCCCAGAAGAAGTCACCCAGCTCTTCCCATCTTTGCATCGTGGCACCAGCCCAGTTGTGGGAATAGCGGGTAAGGAAGGTCCGAAACTTCATGGGATCCTTTCCGCCCTCGGCCTTCAGGAGCTCCACGGCCTTCTGCTCGATGAGAGGCTGTTCCATGAACATCTGCTCTTCGAAGTCCATGACTGCCGGTTCCAGGAATTCTCTGGCCCAACCCCACTTGATCTGGGACAGCCGGTTTGCTCGACGTATGGACCAACAAGCCGAATCCTCTCGGTAGCTGTGCTGGCAATCGATCTTAAAGCTCTCCGGCAAACTCAGGGTTCCGGCGTAGATGGGCATCCGGGGGCTCTGGCCGGGGTTGTCGAAGGAGAAGTAGGCTACGGTGCCGATTTCTGGCGGGAGCCAATCCCGGGCCTGGATAACCTGGGAGTAGGAGCACTGCTGGACGGCGATGGTTCGGACGCCCTCCACGCTCCCCGGCGCCAGGCTGTTCATGAGCTGGCCCCAATCCCGGCCCAGGCTCCAGGGATTCACCATGGGGCTCTTGACCTTCTCCGGATCGCCCGGATCCCGGGCATACCGGTTGGGGATCATCATGTTCTTGGTGACGTCGAACTCGGTCCCTTCGTAGGTCTCCCGGTAGTAGGCCAGCACATCCTGGACCGAGACCTTCTCGTCAGGGACCACGCTGAAGGGAAGCTCCTCCATCTCCATGGTAAGGCCCATGGACGGAGCCAGAGTGCTCAGAATGAAGTACTCTCGGGTGGAATAGGGGCGACGGCCGCTATAGGCCTCCCACCATTTGAACTCCTTGCCGCTTGATGGATCCCACCACCCCATCTCCTCGGCGAGAGAGTGCACGTTATCGCTGGCCATGTAGTGGTCCGGATCGTCCAAATCCAGGGTGGCGATTCGCGGGATGTTTGCACTCACTCCCACATGTCCCTCGGGAATCCTGGCTGCGGCCCAGACGCCTCCCACCTCGAAGGGGCCCGCACCCATGATCTCGAAGTGCCAGACCTCCTTGGCGTCGGCGAAGGTGAGGCACTCACCCCCGTCACCATACCCGTATTCCTTCACCAGCTCGCCGATGAGCTTGATGGCGTCCCGAGCGGTCGTGGTCCGCTCCAGGGCCATGGCTTGGAGGTTCTCGATGAGGAACATGCCCTCGTCGTTCCGGAGCTCCCTGCGCCCGCCAATGGTGGTCTCACCGATGGCCAAGCCCTTCTCGTTCATCGCCGGATAGGCCACGTCGAAGTAGGCGTAGGTCTCCGGGACCTCCGGGATTTCGCCCTTCAACCTCATGCGCCGCATGTCGTCGGGAGTCTCCGTATGGAGCTTACCCCAGTAGACGGGCCTCATGGTTCCACCTGGGCTTTCCCTCCGTGGCGTGATCTGGAGCCAGGTTCGGTAGTTCCCGTCACAGCTGTGGGCGGTCATGACGGATCCGTCCGTGGACGCACCCTTGCTCACCTGAATGCTGGTGCACCCACAGTCCTGGGTCTCAGGATCGCAGCCACAAGCCGGGTCCCCAGGTTCCCCGGAACAGACAGGACCTGGAAGCAAAGACGTCTGCTGCGTCGTGCTGTTCTGCAGCATTTGGTCCCATTGGGCCGAAGCACTCTCCGGCCCGGCCGCAAAAAGAACCGTCAGGGTAAGCAGGGCCCCGGTCAGAAGGCCGATGCTACGTTGGAGTTTCACGGTTTCGCTCCTTCCTTCAGTGTTTCTACCAGTGCTTTTCACTCGATTACGACCCTCTCCGGCCGAGCCGCAGACGGGTCGTGCAACCAATGGCCCAAACCCAGGGCGATGACCTCATCGTATCTGGGAATGCCCAGAGCTCTCATGGGCCGATCCGGGTTCAACTCGGACCAGCTCTCCATGGTCATGAGGACCGTGGATGTGTGGCGTCCTACTCGCACATCCACGGGCCAACCGCTTTCGTCGATAGTCTCGTACAGGAGGCCCGCCTCACCGGCCTTCACCACGAACTCGTCTTGCCCGGTGAGGAGCTGTTCCCGGGTGGTCTTCCCCCGGGTGGCATCAAGGAAGGGTTCCGGAGCCTCGAAGAGGAGGGATACCGCATCGGAATGGTCTCCGACCTCCCGATGTGAGAGGCCGTGGAGCGAAGCCGGCGAGTACTCCATGCCCATGTTGAACTCCATGTCGCTCAGCATCATGGAGGTAAAGGCAGCCAGCTCCTCACCGGTGTCGTGGGCCACGATGGTGCTGATGACCGGGTACTGTAACTCGGCCTCGTGAAGGTCGATGAAGAGATCCACTTCCTCCTGGCGGATCAGCTCCATGAAGGCGTGCGTCGTTCGTTCGGTGAGGGTGCCATCAGGCCGCCCGGGCCAGGCCCGGTTCAGGTTCCGGATATCCACGTAGGCGAGGTATTGTCGGCTGGGATAGTGGATGTAGACCTCCGGATCGGGCCACTGGTCCAACGGGTTCGCCCACCGGTCACCGAGGCGGAAGGTCCGCTCACCCCAGTCCGTCGGTATCGTGAAGTCCGGAGGGTATGCTCCCCCAACGCGGGTAACCGTGCTGGCACTCCGGTTGGAGCTCAGCACCACGATCATCCGCCCCGCCTGCATCTCTGCGTTTTCCGCCAGGAGCCACGCAGCCAAACGTGCCGCCGGCTCCTCAGGATGCGTTCCCCCCATGACGAAGACCGTCCCACCCGGCTCCTCCCCGTCGATGATGTAGACGTAGCAGTCGTTTATGGTGCCTCGGATCCCGTCGAAGTAGTCTCCCAGCCGCTTCACTTCGGTAACGCCGGGACTCAGAACCACAGGTTCTTCCAGGGTCCGGCTCCGGTGGAAGCTGAGGCCGGAGGTTGCCAGAAGAAGAAGACCCAGGGCGCCGAAGCCAACCTTGCGAACCGTCATTTCACTTCAACCTGAACAATCGAAGGAGGAATGGGATGAGGACGATGATGTACAAGACCTCTTCATCCCACTTCTTGCTTCGGATGAAGTTCCATACCAGAAGAACCACGACGTAGGCCACCAGCAGGTAGTAGAGGAGGGAGACGAAAGACTGGATCAGGATCATGGTTCCTCCTCTCTACAGACCGGTGAGGAAGGCGAGACGGGACGAATAGACCACCATGAGTGTTCCGACCGCCATGATGATGATCCCCGGAACGATGCAGGCCTTCAGGAAATCGACGTACCTGTCGCGATACCCCACCACGTCAACCGTCAGGCGCCCGATGATGGCCGTCGGAGGAAGGGCGTCCCCCAGGGGCCAGATGACGCTCATCCCCGCCAGAGCGACAATGGGATCCAACCCGATGTTGTTGAAGAGCAAAACCAGGGGAACGCCCAGAACCGGAGCCGCCCCCCACATCAACACCGCCTCCGAGACGGGGAGGACCACAAAGAGAGTGGCGAAAACCAGGGTCACCGGCAGCGTCACCGCAGTGACCGCAAGGAGGCCCCGGACCCCCGTCAGCGTCATGATCTGCACCAAAATCCCCACGCAGGTGAGGGTGCCAATCAGGGGTAGCAATTGCCTGATCGTCTCCCTGGAGATTCTCAGGAAGTCCAATTTCACCGGGGAGAGGAAGAACGAGGTCGCCGCGGCGCAAGCAAACATGAGCGGGAGCCCCAGAATCGGCGTGTCGTGTGGCCACTGCCTGCCGATGAAGATCAAAGCCCCAAACACCAATAAAGGCAGGAACACCTTCCCCCAACCCATCCTCTCCGGGGGCTGGGGTAGCTCTGCAAGAGCCTTCTCCAGGTCGATCTCTTCGCCCTTCCATCCCAGCAGGAAGATCGTGGCAAGAGAGAGGAGCACGCAGGGAAGGAGGAGGGGCCAGAAGAAGCCCACATAGGGCATGTTCACCCCGGCCGCCGTCATCATGGCCCAAAGGCTCACCGGGGGCGCCGCCGCGCTGAGCCCCGCGATGATAAACACGATGGCGACGGTTCTGACCCTGGATACCCCCATGGTCTCCAAAACCACTGCCACCATGCCGCCCGTGATGAGGACCGTGACGCTGCCGGCTCCCGTGAGGGCGCCCGGGAGAAGGAGAAGAACCGTCAGGAGGATCACCAGGAGAGTGCGGCTCCGATGGAACCGCTTCAGGATCCCCCGGACAGCGTAAGCGACTCCCCCGGAATCCTTCAGGATGTTCATGAAGAGGGTGGCGGTGATGAATATGAGATTGATGTCCAGATAGGTCATGGCCCCCTCGGCGATATGCCGAGAGGGAAGGCCGAACCCTCCCGCCAGCCCGCCCCCGAGGGCTGCCGCGAACATGGCCAGCTCCGTGGAGAGCTTGAACACCTTCGCGACGATGTAAACAGCCACCATGACGCCGAGAATCAGCTCGGCATACGTGAACATGCTCATGGGGAGGCCTCTCTACCTCTCCCACCTGAGCGGAACACCTTCGGTCTCGGAGAGGATGGTAAACCGACGGTCCTCGTTCCCGTCCAGGCGGACCACCATGACATCGGACCTCGGCATCACGGCGTCGATGGACTGTTCATCGGAGTTATCGCCCGGGGCGGCTCCCTGAGCCCGTCGGTCCATCCCTTCCACGTGGGCCCCGATAACGGTCATCCCCTGGCGCCTGGCCTCTGCGATGAGGTCTTCTGTTCGGATGAGCTCCTCCCGCATGGACACCCCCGCGGCCCCCATGCCTTTAAGGCTGGCTCCCGTGACGACGATCAGAGTCTTATAGGGGCTCCTGCCGGATTGTGCGTCCACGAGATCCTGAGCCGTAGCCTGCTCCTTCAGCTCGTGATCGAACCCCAGACGTCCCAGGAAAAGCTTTACGAACGTCGGCCCGGGACTCTGCCCGCACGAGGTCAGAAGGACCGGCGTTTCACCCATAACCCCTGGGTCCTGGGCCTCCGCAGTCCTGGAAAAGCACATCAACATCAACACAAAAGCGACCAGCCCGAACATCCAACGGCTTCGTCGCATCATAGTCCTCACCTCCGTGATAAAAGCGTTCCCTTATGTTCCTGGGGAAATTAGGCCCTTAACCAAGTTACCGCACGGTCGGGAGCCTACATTCCCGGCCCACCAAGGTGCACCGGTTGATCAAAGGGCCGAACGCCCCCGCGCTCGCCTGAACACCAGCCCTGCCAATGCCGCAACATACCCGGCCGTCAGCAGCCAAAACCAGAGGCCCTTGCCTCTTTGTGCATCCGCAAGGCGAGTGGTCCCAGGTTGGGGAAGTGGGAGGGGATCCCAGGGTAGGCCGTAACGGAGAACCAGCCCCCTGATGTGAAGGAGATGGACGACCGGGACACCCAAGGCAGCCATTTCGAAGAGCACTCCGCGTTGGTCCTCAGGGGGAAATTGGAGCCCATCCGCCGACCTCCCGTCGGATCCCGCCACCAACCCTGGCGGAACATCCAGGACCCTGGGGCTGGTTCCCAGGTTCGCTTCAGCGCCGCCAACGTTCACGAAGGCCGCGGGAGCAGAGTAGAGGGCCATTCGTTCAGCCACGTTGGACCTCAGCACCGGATCGAAGAGGAGCGGAATCCCACCTTCCGAAGCGTCCCTTCCCCGTAGCGTCCTAAGGAGATCCTCTCGGAAAGCGGGGTCGAATTCGCCACCCACATCTCCTGCCCCGCCCAAAGAGACCGCAGCGGCAGAGGCCGAAACGAACCCCTCGGCCTCCAGCAACGAATACAGGTCTCCGAGGTGGAAACCTGGCCTGGTAGCCCCGTAGGAGGACGCTCCGAGGGAGAGGATGGTGACGGGCTCGGCGCCAAGGGCTTCCAGAGCGGTGAGCGTGGCCAGGACGAGCGCCGGGAAGGACCCGGAAGCCCCAACGGCCACTCGGTCTCCCGGCCCTACCCCGGCCTCGGAGAGGATGTGAACCAGCAGGCCAGCCATATCAGGGTTGGTGGTGGTCCGTTTTGCTTGGAGTTGTCCCAGTGAAGTCAGGAGCTCGGTGCGTTCAGGACCCACCAGGCAGGTGCCGTTGGGATCCACCCCGAAGTCGATGGGGGTCCCTCGCGCTTCACACTCCTGTGAGACGGCGATCAGGGCTGCTTCCATAGCCGTGGCAGCTTCCACCATCTCCGCTGACCAAGGTATGGCACCACCCGGAGCCACCAACCTCAGGGCACCCCAGGCCAGCAAGCTCACAACTCCTGCCCAAACGAACCGTCGTTTCGTGATAGAAGGGACCGGAGAAGAGGGGGGCCTGAGCACAAGGGATCCTATCGGTTCAAACCAGGTTCAAGATCCGGCCCAGCCACCCGATAGCCACCGTAGCGGTCAGGAGAGAGCCCAGAGTGACCAGAACCCCCTGGCGCTCGAAGTGGTGGGCGATGAGACCCGGGATGAGCCAGCCGATAACGGCGAACTCCACCGAGAGGGGGAACAAGGCTGGGAGCACCATGCGCCAGAGAGCCGCCCATAGGCCCCCCACCAAAATAAGGAAGACGAACCTCCTTCGGCCAAAAAGGATCAGCCGTCGGCTGACCAGGAGGTAGACAGTGAGGGTAAGAATGGCAGCCGCCAGCGTCCCGATGATCCTCTCCGGTTCGGTAATAAAGAGGACCAGGTAGCTGGGAACGATGATCCCCCCGGGATAAACCCCGGTGAGGCCGATGACGGCCAGTGAGAGAAGGAGACCCATGAAGGGCAGCTCAAATCCCATACGGCTCTCCAACCCTTCGCCAATAGCTGACCATGGTCCGGCCGAGACCGTCAATGTTCCCGAACCCGAAAAGCATCCCTCCTCCACCCTCCCCCTCTCCTCCCGGACCCGGTCTGCCACGCTTCTCCACCAGGATCCGATCCATGATTTCTTCAGGCGGCCCGTGCCGGAGGATCTGGATCCTGCCCACGTGAGGATGACCCCGCAGGCGGTGCTTCAGGGCATGTGCGTGTACCCCCGCCACAAAGAGCTCGCGAAACCTCGAGAGGGCACCTGCCTCCAGAGCGTCCGCCCACTGGAGGCTCCGGTCTCCCCGGTCGGCCCGGAGGCTTAGAAGACCGATGCAGGACTCCGGCCCCGTCCTGCGATCCCCTACGATCCGGTCGTAGATGCCCATGGTGGACTCGGGATCGTTGGCCGCGAAAGCGCTCACCAGCAGCCAGGGCTCGCCGGTTTTCGCTCCCGGATAACGCCAACTCCGGAGAGTACCCAGGTCAGCCTGGGCGTTGCGAAAGCCATCACGAATTACCGTTTCCTCCACCCCCAGCGATCGGGCCGCCGCCCAGACCAAGTCCAGGTTCGGCCCGAACTCTCCCCATCCTTCAGGTGTCCGCCCTTCCACGGTGGGCGCTTTCTCGACCCTTCCTCCACCCCGGGCAACCAGCGAATGGAAGTCCTCCTCCCACTCGGATTCAGGAACCAAAGCCCTGGCGCCCCGGGGTACGTCCAACGCAAGAACCGACGCCACCTCTCTCCGGGTCTCCCCATGCGCCTCGGTGTGGTCCACCCGGAAGTTGGTCACCAACACCAGATCAGGCCGGAGGATCTGCTGTACTTCCACCCGGTGGTTATCGCGGTGGAGGCTCATTACTTCGGCCAAAACCACGTCCACTTCCCTTTTCGCCCCGTGCCGAAGGAGGTGCTTCTGCTCAATGATGGAAGGGGGACCCAGCCGGGGAATCTCCTGAATGCTCCCGTCCGGGAAGAGGTAGGCCGCTTCGGAGCCGGTCGTCTTGGTCAGGACCTTCCTGCCGTCATGGCTCAGAACCGCCGCAAGGGCCCGGGTGACGGTGGTTTTCCCCCGGGTTCCCGTGACGGCGATCAAGAGGGGCACCGCCTTTCTATCCCGGGCCAACCGGATGCCCTCCAGAACGAGGGAGGCCAGCCAAACTGCCGACAAGGCGACTAAGACCAGGTGGGGTGCCATAGTCATGGACGATACACTCTGCCGGGAGCCTGGGCAAAGCTGAGGGGCCAGTTTTTTTTCCTGGCGTCAACGGGGCTTTCCCCACAGAATGGGGGATCCTGTAACAGAGTTGTCGATTGGCTTCAGTGGGTCCCGACCCTCACGGACCCCACGAACTTTCAGGGGGACACCATGCGATTTCCACCCTTCCGAACCACCTTCTCCCCTCTCCTACTCCTCCCATTCCTCTCCACCTGCCAGGCCGCTGGGCCCGAGTTCGAGATCGCATACGAGCAGTACCAGATGGACAATGGCCTCAACGTGGTTCTCCATGAGGATAAATCAGATCCGCTGGTGGCGGTGGCCATCCTCTACCATGTGGGATCGAACCGGGAAGAAGTGGGGAAGACAGGTTTCGCCCACCTGTTCGAGCATATGATGTTCCAGTCGTCTCAGCATGTGCCCGAGGGTCAGTTTCTACAGAAGATCGAAGCCGCTGGCGGGATGCTGAACGGGGGCACCGGGAATGATCAGACCATCTACTTCGAAGTACTTCCCAGCAATGCCCTTGAGATGGCCCTCTGGTTGGAGTCTGACCGGATGGGCTACCTCCTCCCCACTGTCACAACCGAAGCCTTCCTAAACCAACAGGGGGTCGTGCAGAACGAGAAACGCCAGGTCGTGGACAATCGTCCTTACGGCCACACCAACTATGTGATTGGAAAACTCCTCTATCCCGAAGGCCATCCCTATAACTGGGATGTCATTGGATCGTTTGAGGATTTGGCCAACGCCACCGTAGAAGACGTCAGGAGCTTCTTCCGGAAATGGTACGGACCCAACAATGCCACCCTGGTCGTTGCCGGGGATTTTGAGGAGGTCCAAGCCCGGGCCTGGGTGGAACAATATTTCGGCGAGATCCCCTCTCCTGATCTGGTAACGGACCCAGAACCTCAGCCCGTTCAACTCGCTTCCTCGAAGAGGGCTTTCCACGAGGACAACTTCGCTCAGAGCCCAGAGCTGAACATGGTTTTCCCAACGGTGACTCAGTACACATCGGATGCCTACGCCCTGGACATGTTCGCTCAGCTCTTCAGCGATGGGAAAAAGGCTCCCCTCTATAAGGTGATTGTCGAGGAAGAGAAGCTGGCTCCTGGGGCCCTTGCCTCGAACATGAGCCAGGAGATCGCCGGCGCCTTCAGAATTTCGGTCCGAGCGTTCCCCGGCACCTCGCTGACACAAGTGGAGACCGCCATCAACTCGGCCTTCGCAAGGTTCGAGGAAGACGGCTTCACGGAGGAGGACCTCGTCCGCATAAAAGCCCAGGTGGAGACCGGCTTCTACGGTGGGATCTCCAGCGTCCTCGGGAAGTCCTTCCAACTGGCGCTGTATAACGAATTCGCCGGATCCCCGGGTTTCATCGAAGAAGACATCCAGAACACCCTGGCCGTGACCTCAGAGGATGTCTGGCGGGTCTACAACACGTACATCAAAAACAAACCCTTCGTACTCACTTCCTTTGTCCCCAGAGGTCAGACCGAGTTGGCTGCCGAGAGCTCGGAGCTGTTCCCGATTCCTGCCGATCCGGCCGGATTGGAGAGCGCTGCAGCTGGGATGGAGGTCCCGCCGGTGGGTCCCCTCCCCTCGGCATTCGATCGGTCTGTTGAACCTGCCAAGGGGCCCGTACCCTCGGTGACTCTCCCCACGGTCTGGACCCACACCTACGCCAACGGGCTCCGGCTCTACGGGATCGAGCAACACGAGGTACCTCTGGTCCAGTTCTCCCTGAGGCTCATGGGAGGGATGCTCCTGGAGGAGCCCGGGAAAGAAGGGGCAACCAACCTGCTTTCGGATGTTTTGATGGAAGGCACGGCTAATAAGACCCCCCTGGAGCTGGAGGAGACCATCGACGGTCTCGGAGCCAACATCTCCGTATCCGGGGCGCGTCAGGTCATGAGCGTCAACGCCAGCGGCCTGAAGTCGAAGGCCGGGGAGGTCTTCGACCTGGTCCATGAGATCCTCCTGGAGCCCCGGTGGGACGAAGCGGAGTTCGCACGGATCAAAGACGAAACGGTGGAGGCTCTCAACCGGCAAAACGTTAACCCCGGGGCTGTGGCGAGCAACGTTTTCAGGACCCTCACGTACGGGGACTCCGGTCCCCTCGGGAAGAACACCCTCGGAACCCCGGAGTCGGTCGGGGCCATGACCATGGATGACCTGAGGGCCTACTACGAAAACAACTTCTCACCTTCGGTCGCGTACATCGCCATTGCCGGTGACATCACCCAGGCTGAAGCTGTGGATCTCTTTCGCCCTCTGGAGGAAGATTGGGCTGCCAAGGACGTGCCGGAGATCTCCTATCCGGACCCTCAACCCCAAGCGGAAACGGCCCTCTATTTTGTTGATATGCCAGGATCCCAGCAGTCCCAAATCACCGTGGGACAACTGGCGCTACCCACCAACCACCCGGACTTCTACGCTACGTCCGTCATGAATTACCAGTTGGGGGGGAGTTTCAACGGGGTCCTGAACATGATCCTCCGGGAAGAAAAAGGGTTCACCTATGGAGCTGGCTCGGGGTTCCAGGGTGGCCTCTACCCGGGGACCTTCCAGGCCTCCAGCAGTGTCATGTCGGCAGCTACACGGGAATCCTTGGAGATATTCAGGGACGAAATCGCCCGCTATAGGGAGGGGATTTCGGAGGAGGATCTAACCTTCACCAAGAATGCCCTGACCCTCTCCAACACCCAGCGGTTCGAGACGGCAGGAGCACTTCTGGGGATGCTCCACAGCATTGCCACTTACGATATGCCCTTCGACTACGTGGCCGATGAGGAGGCCACCATTCGGGGCATGACCGTTGACCGGCACCGAGAGCTGGCCCAGCAGTACCTTGATGTGGATCGGATGATCTATCTGGTAGTGGGGGATGCCAGCACACAATTCGATGCCGTGAGAGGGTTAGGTCTAGGGGATCCCGTTCTCCTGGACGTCAATGGGCGACCGGTGCGGTAGGCCGCTTCGGAGTCCTCCGAAACTGTATCCCCTGAACGAAAACCCAGAGGGGGCCGGCCACCGAGGCCGGCCCCCTCTTCTCTCTTCCTTCTCCGAAACCTCTGGGCCTCAGAGAATAGCCCGCAGACCTGCCAGCAGGTAGTGCACGTTCCTCTCACTTGCGCTGTACCCCATGAGCCCGATTCGCCAGGCCTTCCCCTTCAACGGTCCGAAGCCCCCCACGATCTCGATCCCATACTCTTCCAGGAGTCTGGTGCGGACCGTTGCGTCGTCGGCACCATCCGGGATCATGACGCAGGTGAGCATCGAGAGACGGTTGGCCGGGTCTCCGAACAACTCCAGTCCCAGGTCCGTCAATCCAGCCTTGAGGAGATCGCCCACCTTCTTGTGGCGGGCTACCCTGTTGTCCAAACCCTCCTCCTGGATAAGGCCCAACGCTTCTTTCAAGGCGAAGATCATGGGTCCAGGGGCGGTGTGGTGGTATACCCGATCTGCGAACCAGTACTTCTTGATCAACATCAGGTCCAGATACCACGTGTCTACCGGCTTGGAACGGGCCTGGATCACCTCCTCCGCCCTTTGGTTGAGGGTGATACACGAAATCCCGGCGGGCCCGCCGATACATTTCTGCCCACCGCTGTAGCAGATGTCGATGAGGTAGTCATCCACCGGGATGTCGGCACCCCCAAGCGAGCAGACCGTGTCGACGAGGAAGAGCTTTCCACGGTCACGAGCCAGCCTCCCGATCTCCTCCAGGGGTTGGCCGACGCCGGCCGAGGTCTCCCCATGGACCAACCCCACCATTTTGGCTTCGGGATGCTCATCCAGGGCCTGGCGAATCTGCTGCTCGGGGACTACCTGCCCGAACTCGACCTCCACCCTGACCGCGGTGCCACCGTGGCGCTCCACGATATCGGCCATTCGCTGCCCGAAGAATCCGTGGATCCCCACGATGATTTCGTCTCCGGGTTCCACCACGTTGCACACAGCAGCCTCCATGGCGGCCATGCCTGTGCCCGGGAGGGTTACGGAAAATTCGTTCCGGGTTTGGAATACATACCGGAGACGGGCCATGGTCTCGTCCATGGCCCTGAGGAACTCAGGGTCCAGGTAGCCCAGGATCGGGCTGATCATGGCCTGAAAAACTCGGGGGTGGACATTGCTGGGTCCGGGGCCGAGCAGAACGCGAGGGTCGTGAGACACAAAGCCTCCTTGGTGGTCGTAGGCGATCAGGCTCCCGGATATTGCCTGAGGAACGCTGCCCCGTCAAACACCTTGAGAAACAAGGATTTGTCACGGAGGGGAGGTGGCCCTATTCTGCCAGTTGCTTCATTCTCGGGCGATCCCCGAAAATGACGAAAACCCCGAAAAAGAGGGGAAGATGCGCCCGTCACTTTTTCTACTGTCTTTCGCCGTTCTACCGGCTTTGGGCTTTCAGGGTCCGGTTGGTGCCCAGGCCTCCGGCGAACAAGAAACGTTCGCCCTTCAAGATCTCCTCCGCATCGCCCGAGAGCGGAACCCGGACCTACTGGCCAGGCGAGCCGAACGGGAGTCCCTCGACGCGGATCGGAGAGCAGCGGGTCGCTTCCAGAATCCGGAATTTGAGTTCGTGACTGGAGAGGGTGACCCCTTCGAAGGAACCGAGAAGAAAACCCTCCGGGAATTCAGCGTCAGTCAGACCATAGACAACCCTTTGTCCCGACACTTCCGCCAGGGGGCTCGCCGTCAGTTGGTGGAGGCAGCCGAAGAAGGGTTCAGGTTCGGAACGCTGGAGGTCGACTATGAAGTCCGGCTTCACTTCTTCCGTATCCTCTTTCTTCGGGACCTCCTTCGTCTGGCCCAGTTGAATGAAGAAGCCCTTGATGAGGTCCGCGGGCTCATCGAAACCCGGGCGGAGGTGGGCGAAGTCAAAGAACTGGAAGCCATCCGCCTCCGGGTGGAACACATGAGGGCACAAAACGAGGTCAATGCCGCCGAGTTGGAACTGGAACAGGTCAGACAACGCCTGAACATGTTTCTGAGCAATGCCCTCCCGGTGGACTACGCCCTCGAAGGCGAACTGGAAGCCGATCTGGTGATCCCGGAGCTCGCCTACCTCCGAGAGGAAGCCCTTCCCAGACACCCTCTCATTGGACAGGCGGCCCGGAAACGGGCCGCAGCGGGCCAGCAGCTGAGGGCCTCCCGGTTCCAGTGGATTCCCGATCCAGTGGTCTCGGCTACATCGGCAAAGGAACTGGACGGGGACATCTTCAAGTGGGGATTCGGGTTCGAGATCCCCCTCTGGAACCAGTCCCGGGCCGCCGCTGAGAGGGAACGGCAGACTCTCCGTCAACTGGAGCACCAAGGAGAGGGGCTTCTACTGGAGCTCGAAGCCGAGATCATGGTTCATCACAACCACCTCCTCCTTCACCGGCGGACCCTCCAGCTTTTCCAGGAAGGCCTTTTGGAGGAGGCCGAAACAAGCATGGAAATCGCCGAAGTCAGCTATCGGGAGGGCGAGATCTCCTTTGTCGAGTATTTGGACGCCCGAAGGACATTCCAATCCATTCAAATTGAATTCCAGCAGGCTCTCTATGATTGGAACCGGGAGCTGGCGGAGCTGGACAGGGCAGTGGGAGGAGGAATCCTGTGAGGATCACCATTCCAGCATATCTATACCTGCCGGTGTTTGCCTTTCTGGGAGCGTGTTCGCCGGGTGGAGAAGCAGGTGAAGCTGAGGTTGCCGCGGAAGAGCCTGAAAACGAGCTTTATCTGGAGTCACAGCAGATTCAGGATTGGGGGATCCGGATTGGCCCCGTCGGCCAAACCACCATCTCCGCTGAGCTGAGCCTTCCCGGCGCCCTGACACTCAATGAAAACCGAACCGCCCTGATCGCCCCCCTCGTGGAGGGGCAGATATCGAGCGTCCGGGTTGATCTCGGGAGTCGGGTCGGCAGTGGGCAGATCCTGGCCACCATGAACTCACCCGAGTTCTCACGGGCCCAAACCCAGTTTCTGCAGGCCTTCGCCCAAGCCGAGTTGAGCCGCAAGGACTTTGAAAGAGCCCAGACCCTAAGGGAAAGCCGAGCCATTGAAGAGCGGGAGTTCCTCCGCCGGCAGGCGGTCTACGAACAACATCTGGCCGACCGCCGGGCAGCCGAGGTCTTCCTCCATTCCCTGGGTGTCGACGAGGAACGCATGCGAGAGCTGGAGCAGGCGGTGGACGTGTCCATTCCCCCTCTGGACCACGCTGCGGTGGACCCCCCCCTCTCCATCCGCACCCCCATCGGAGGTGTGGTCATCGACCGTCACGCCGTACTCGGTGAGCACGCCGAGGCCGGACACACCCTCTTCACGGTCTCGGACCTGTCCTCACTCTGGGCCCACCTGGACGCCTACGAAGACCAGATGATGTACCTGAGCCGGGACGCCGAGATGGTGATACGGACCCCCATATTCCCGGACCGTGAATTCCCAGGCAGGGTCACCTTCGTGGCCGACCAGGTGGATGAGCAGTTGAGGACCGTGAGGGTCCGGGCCGAGATCCCCAACCCGGACGGGATCCTGAAACCCAACATGTATGTGCAGGGCTTTCTGAGGATTCAGTCGGAGGGGGAGCGGATGGTGGTTCCGGCCGATGCGGTTCAGCTCCTGGAGGGTCACCACGTGGTCTTCGTGCTCATGCCGGAACAGCCGGGCGAGAGCCACATCGTCCTCAGAGCAGTAGACGTGGAAGCCGGGGAAACCCTTTCTTTGGGTCGCATCATCGAATCAGGCCTGAACGGTTCTGAGACCATCGTCACCGAGGGGGCTTTCAACCTCAAGGCGGAGCTGACCAAAGGCGCCGGAGGCCATGGCCATGTCCACTAGCGAATCCCGGCACCGGCCCAAGGTGTTCCCCGTCGACCCTCCAGGGGCCCGGCGATGATTCCCAATGCCATTCGGTTCCTCATTGGGCAGCGCCTGCTGGTTCTGGCGGTGGCAATCACGGTGGCGGTGGGAGGTTTCGTCTCGTACCAACACCTCATCATCGACGTGTTCCCCGACCCCTCTCCTGCCCTGGTTCAGATCTATACCGAGGCTCACGGTCTGGCCCCGCAGGAGGTCGAACAGCTGGTGTCCATTCCGGTGGAGGCCGCCATGTTCGGGCTCCCCAAGGTGGAACGGATCCGGAGCAGTTCCACGTATGGGCTCTCCGTGGTGAACGTCTACTTCGAAGAGGGAACGGACATCTACTGGGCCCGGCAGGTGTTGGCTCCCCGCCTTCATGAGATCGAAGCCGACCTCCCCCCTCAAGCGCATGAGTCTTTTCTGGGTCCGATCGCAACGGGCCTGGGCATGGTCTACATGTACTACGTGGAGGGGGACGGCTACTCCGCAATGGAGCTCCGGACTCTCCAGGACTGGCTCATCAAGTACGAGCTGAAATCGGTTCCGGAGGTCTCCCAGGTCCTGACCATCGGGGGGGATGTCCAACAGTTCCAGGTTCTGGTTGACCCCAATGCCCTCCTTCAGTTCGACCTCACGCTGGCCGAGATCATGGAAAGGATCGAGGCGGGTAACCGAAACGCAGCTGCCGGATTCATCACCAGGGGGCCGGAAGAGTTCATCGTCCGAAGTCTCGGTTTGGTGGAGACAGTGGACGACCTGAGGAACATCGTCGTGGCCAACCGAGGCGGAACGCCGGTGTACCTCTCCAGCGTGGCCCAGGTGGAGCTCCTCCCCGGAATCAAACGGGGCGCAGCACTGGCAAACGGGGGCGGGGAGAAGGTCGTCGGGCTCATTCTGAAGCTCTTCGGCTCCAACACGGCCAACGTGATCGAGCGGCTGGAAGACCAGATCGAGGCGGTGAACGCCAGCCTCCCGGAGGGGGTGGAAATCGTACCCTTCTACAACCAGGCGGCCTTTGTCAAAGCCTGCTTTCGGACGGTAGCCACGAATCTCGGCCTGGGCGTGGTCCTGGTCATCGGCGTGTTGTTCCTCCTCATGGGACACTTCCCGTCGGCGTTCCTCACCATGCTCACCCTGCCTTTCTCCGTTCTGTTTGCATTCATCGTGATGCAACGGGCGGGATTGGCTGCAGACCTCATGTCGTTCGGTGGGCTGGCAATCGGGATCGGGCTCCTCGCCGACGCGGCCATCATCTATGTCGAGAACACGTACCGTCACGTCCAGGGCGGGATGGACCGGATCTCGGCCCTGATTCGCAGTGGCGAGGAGGTCACCAGGCCCATCTTCTTCGCCATCATCATCATCGTCCTGGTATTTCTCCCCATCTTCACCCTCCAGGGTACTGAAGGCATCATGTTCAGGCCCATGGGGTTCGCCATCTCGGCAGCCCTCATCGGGTCCCTTGTCTTCACCCTGATGGTCATCCCTGCCCTGGGATCCATCGTCCTGGGAAAAAAGGCCGAAGCACGGCGTGAGGACCCCCTGCTGATCCGCACGATCCGTCATCACTACCTGAGGCTCTTCGAATGGTGCCGGATCCGACGCCGGCTGGTGTTTCTGATCACAGGAGGAGTCCTGGTGTTGGGACTGATCCTCCTGCCCTTCATGGGACGGGAGTACATGCCAACCCTGAATGAAGGGACGCTCCAGCTCCAGGTCACCATGAACGCCAACGTGAGCATCGAGCAGTCGATTGCTCAGGGGAACCAGATCGAGAGCAGGTTGATGGGAATGCCCGCGGTGAACGGAGTCCTCACCCGCATTGGGCGTGGGGAAGCAGGTAGCCACGGGCACTTCGTGAACGACCTCCACATCCTCATCCAGCTCGACCGGCGTCGCTCCGCCTGGCGCCGAATGGATCTGGAGGAGGTCCAGGAGGAGATCAGCCACGAGTTGGAGGATATTCCCGGGATTACCCTCAATCTCTCCCAACCCATCGCCCACAATTTGGACGAATTAATCACCGGAGCTCGTGCCCAGCTGGCGGTGCGGATCTTCGGCGAGGGCGCCGACACTCTCCAGGATCTCTCCACGCAGATGGAAGAGGTCTTGATGAGTGTGGAGGGAGCCGTGGACGTCCAGACGGAGAAGTTCACCGGCCAGAACAACCTTGTCATCCGGTTGGACCGGGCTGCCATGGCTCGCTACGGCATGGACGTCGATCAGGTCCAGGGTACGGTGGAAGCAGCCATCGGTGGTGTCATCGTGGGGCAGGTGTATGAAGGCAGGAGGCGCTTCGACATCTTCCTCCGTTTCCAACCCCAATACCGGGCCGATATCGAACAGATTCACAACCTTCTCATCCCCCTTCCCGACGGGGGCCGGATACCCCTGAATCAGCTGGCCACGGTAGAGGAAACGGAAGATGCCCGAGTGGTGAACCGGGAGGACAGTCGGCGCTTCAGCACGGTTCAGGCGAACGTCCGTGGACGGGATATGGGTCGGTTTGTTGAGGAAGCCCAGGCGGCCGTGGCGGCGCAGATCGACCTCCCTGCCGGATATTCCGTCAGGTGGGGGGGCCAGTTCGAGCTGCAGGAGCGGTCTCGGAGGACCTTCATGATCGTGACTCCGTTGACTCTGCTCCTGGTGTCGATCCTCCTCTACGCCATCTTTGGTTCGTTCGTGGAGGCAGGAGTGATCCTGATGAACATCCCCCTGGCCCTGACCGGCGGCCTGGCAGCCCTCATGATCTCTGGCCAGTACATGAGCGTACCGGCGTCCATCGGGTTTATCGCCATCTTCGGGATCGCGCTGGAAGATGGCCTGGTCCTTCTCAACACCATCCGAAGGCGGTTCCGTGGCGGAGATCCGGTCTCCGAGGCCGTGCGGTATGGCGTCACGGCAAAGCTTCGGCCGGTTCTCATGACCACATTCACCACCATCTTCGGGATCCTTCCCCTCCTGCTGGCCTCCGGCCCGGGCGCAGAGATCCAACGGCCGTTGGGTACCGTGGTCCTCGGTGGTCTCCTGACCAGCACGCTGGTGACGCTTGTGGTGCTCCCTCTGGTCTACCAGGCGGCACTTGAGAGGGATCCCACCGCTGGGAGGAGGGGGAATTCGATCCACCATTGATTACTGATCCCCTTCCGGTCTTCCTCACGCTGGCGGCCGTGGTATTCGTCGCCGTCCAGCTGGAGAACCGGGTAAGGCTGTTCCGTTCCCTCGGGGCGGCGCTCACCGGGATCCTCCTGGGCATGGTCCTCTCCAACACGGGGGTCCTTCCAGGGGAATCGCCCACCTACTCCTTCCTCATGGGGGATGGAGTCTATTTCGGAATCGCTCTCATACTCCTCAGCGTCAATCTCCGGTCGGTCCTTCAGGCCGGCCCAGGGATGCTGGCAGCTTTCGGGATCGGCGCCGCCGGTACGGTGGTGGGCGCCATCACGGGAGGCTTACTCCTGGGTGGGTTGGTGGGACCGGAAACCTGGAAGCTCTCCGGACAGTACGCCGGGACCTATACCGGGGGCGGCGCCAATTTCGCAGCCGTAGGCCGGGCTTTCGAGACGAGCCCCGACCTCTTCGCTGCCGCCACCGCCGCAGACGTCATCATCACCGCCGTTTGGATGATGGTCTGCCTGGCTGTTCCGGTCCTCCTGCGCCGGCCAACCGCAGAAGCGCCGCCACAGCCCGATCCCGGACCCGGAGAGAAGCCGGTCACCCTCGAGCGGGCCCTCAACAGTTCGGTCAAGCCCGTTTCCATGGCACATGCCGCGGCGTTGGTGGTAGTGGCGGTAGGCGCGGTCTGGGGTGCTGGCTTTCTCGCCCAAATCCTGCCAATCGTACCTGAGGTCCTCTGGCTCACTACCCTGGTGCTGGTCCTGGCTCAGGTCCCTGCCGTGAAAGAGCTTCCTGGCGGGGCCCTTTTTGGCAACTACCTGATCCTTCTTTTCTTGGCAAGCAACGGCGCCCGGTCGGTGGTGGCGAACCTCGTGGCCATGGGCCCTCCGGTCTTCTACTATGCCATCGTCACCGTAGCCGTCCACGGGCTGGTGATCTTTGGAATCGGCCGCCTGGCAAAGCTGGACATGGCCACCCTGGCCGTCGCATCCCAAGCGAACGTGGGGGGCGCTGCCTCGGCCATCGCCTTGGCCAGCGCCCGGGGCTACCACGATCGCCTCGTCCCGGGCGTCGCCGTTGGACTGGTGGGATATGCCGTCGGGAATTACCTGGGAATGGGAGTGGGACTCTTCATGCGGGGCCTGATAGGATAGAAAACTTCACTCCTTCCGGAGCAGGTCGATCATGCCTGGTTCTCCAAATCTCACGGTGCTGGATCATCCCCTGATCCAACACAAGCTCTCTTTCCTCAGGCACCACGAAACCCCGACGAAGGTTTTCAAGGAGCTTGTTGATGAGATTGCCAGCCTCATGGCCTATGAGGTGACCCGGGACCTGGATCTGAAAGAGGTTCGGATTCAAACACCTCTGGAGGACATGGTGGCCCGGCGAATCAGGGGCGAGAATCCCGTTATCGTCCCCATACTCCGGGCCGGGCTTGGAATGGTGGAGGGCATGGTCCGGTTGATGCCCGGGGCCAGGGTAGGCCACATCGGTTTATATCGAAACGAAGAGACCCTTCAGCCCGTGGAATACTACTTCAAGATTCCCCCACCCGAGGGACGGGACTTCATTCTCGTGGACCCCATGCTGGCAACCGGAGGTTCCGCTTCCGCTGCCGTTCAATTCCTGAAAGACCGAGGTGTCGAGAGTCTACAGTTCATGTGCATCGTCGCGGCCCCGGAAGGAGTCCAGCGCATGGACCGGGACCACCCAGACGTTCCTATCTTCACTGCGGCCCTGGACCGTGAGCTGAACGAAAACGGGTACATCCTCCCGGGTCTGGGAGATGCGGGAGACCGCCTTTTCGGCACGAGATAGCCTCAGGATTTGGGTTCAGAGAACCTAGACGGATGTCTTGAAGGGGCGGAGCCGGCGGGACCGAAACGGAATCAAACGCCGGGCATCCTACTGGATCGTAGGGGTCTACCGAGTCGGCAGGCTCCAGGATCGCCTGGGAACCTCGTCCTTTTCGATGGGCCGAGCTCTCCACGCCGGGGCCGGTCTCTGGAGGCCACGGCCCCTGGAGAGGTCGGCCTCCATCTCTTTGAGCCGAGCCTCGAAGAAGAAACCCGTATCCCTTCCGGCGGGCCTCAGCTCGTCCAACCAGGAAGCGCACGGATCGAAACTGGCGAAAAAGTTTTGCCCCCCCCAGCGCGGCTCCCGCCCCCATTATAGATGGCCAAAGCCTCGGCAAGGGGAACCTTGAAGTAATGCTGCGCACCGGTGTCCCGCGCTATGAACATGTAGTAGGGCACGAGGCCGAGCTGAACCTGGTCCCTCCAGAGGGTGGCCCAAGTGTCCGGGTCGTCGTTCACCCCCCGAACCAGAGGCGCCTGAGTGCGAATCACGGCGCCTGTTCCTCGGATCCGGCGAATGGCCTGCCTCGCGACCTCAGGCTCCAGTTCCCGAGGATGGCTGACGTGAGCCATGAGGGCCACGTGGCGCCCAGATGCTGAGATCTCTTCGAAAAACCGAAGCAGATCGTCGGAATCTGGGTCCGAAACAAACCGTTGAGGCCAGTAGCTGAGGGCTTTGGTCCCGAATCGGATACTCCTTATGTGGGTCAGCGCGGGGTCAAGGAGCGGCTCAACATATTCTCTCAACAACTCGGTGGTCATGACCAGGGGATCCCCACCGGTGATGAGGACGTTGCTCACCTCCGGATGGAGTTGGAGATACCGGACGAGGGACTCCGTTTCTTGGGCCTCGAACCTGAATTCATCAGGTTGGGAGAACTGGGACCATCGGAAGCAGTAGGTGCAATGGGAATGGCAACCTTGCCCCGGGCCGGGAAAGAAGAGGACAGTCTCTCGATACTTGTGCTGGACTCCACGGAGGGGTCGGCCCTCCAACCACGGAACGTTCAGGGTCCGCTGGCGAGCCGGGTGGGCGTTGAGAGTCAGTCGGATCTTCCGTGCCGCCCGTCGCAACTCCCTTTCATGCGCGCCGCTCCAAACCAACCCCCTCAGGGGGATGGACTGCAATTCCTGGATTTGCTCGATGTCTTCCCGGCCATAGAACCGACACCTCCGGCCAGCCTCAAGAATTGGGACCACCTTTCCTTCGGAGCGGTTGGGTTGTGAAAGTATTTGTTTTGACAAACAACTGTACCCGAACCAGGAAGGGAAGTGCCCCCGGACCAGGCCCACTCCTGCCCGGATTCCCGGGGGTGATCCTTCGAGCGGTCTCAGACGTTCGCCACCCTGAGAATCTCTTGAGGTGTGGTGATGCCTTCCCGGATGACGCGGATCCCATCGTCCTTCAGCAGGCGCATGCCCCCCGCCAGGCCCAGCTTCTCCAGGTGATCGGCGCTGGCATTGGTTTGCACGGCCCCTCGGAGGTTTTCGTCCATCACCAGGAGTTCATAAATGCCCGTCCGGCCCCGGTATCCTGTTCCGCGACACTCGGAACACCCCTTTCCTGCCCAGGCCTGTCCCAGGTCCAAGCCTCCGGACCCAAAAGCTGTGCGTTCCTCCGGCGTAAGACCCACCGGCTCCTTGCAGGCCTCACAGATGCGCCGCACCAGCCGTTGGGCAAGGACCGCTTCCACGGTGCTCGCCACCAGGTAGGGCTCGATGCCCAGGTCCACCAGGCGCGTCAGGGCCGTAGCTGCGTCGTTGGTGTGGAGTGTCGAAAGTACGAGGTGCCCTGTGAGGGCAGCATGGGTGGCGATATCGGCCGTTTCCTGGTCCCGGATCTCACCCACCAGCATCACATCCGGATCCTGCCGGAGGAGGGCCCGGAGGGCGTTGGCAAAGGTGAGCCCGACCTTTTCGTTCACCGGAACCTGGGGCACCCCAGGGAGCTCGTATTCAACGGGATCCTCGACGGTGATGATCTTTTCGGTCCCGGTCCGGATCCGATCCACGGCCGCATAAAGTGTGGTCGTCTTACCGGACCCCGTGGGTCCCGTGGACAGGACGATCCCGTGGGGTTTGGAGATGATGCCATGGAACTGCAGGAGCGTATCCTCGGCCATCCCCAACTCCTGGAGATCGATGCGACCGGCTTCCTTGTCCAGAAGCCTCAGAACAACGCTCTCGCCGTGGAGGGCGGGGAGGGTCGAAACCCTGACATCCACCTGCCGGTCGTGCATCCTCAGGCGAATCCGCCCATCCTGGGGAACACGGCGCTCAGCGATGTCCAACTCGGCCATGATCTTGAGCCGACTCACCACGGCTCCCGCCAGCTGTTTGGGGGGAGCCACGGCATCCTGAAGGACGCCGTCGATTCGGTACCGGACCCTCAGGCCTCCGGGGTAACCTTCCAGATGTACGTCGGAAGCCCGAGCATCCAGGGCCTCTAGAAGCAGGAGGTTCACCAGCTTCACCACCGGGGCCTCGTTGGCCAACATGACCAGGTCGTCCAAGGCCGAGTCCAGCTCTCCCCCCACATGGCCCCCCTCCGTCAACCCGGCAACCACACCCTCGGCCGTCAGCTCGTTGGAGGAATACACCCTGCGGATGGCCGCCCGGACCTCGGCTTCGGGAAGTTGGACCAGTTCCACCGGCACACCAGCCATGAGGCGCAGATCGTCCAAAGCACGCTCATCCACCACTTCCGCCCAGGTCGCCGTCAGAAGCCTCCCTCCGTTCCTGGCGATGGGCATGATGGCGTGGTGCTCCAGGTACTCGGTGGTGAGCCCAGTGGAAAGGCGCTCCGAAGCCTGAAGAGCCGCGCTGGGATCGAACTCGGTCATGTACTCAGTCCCTTCCCAACCCCATGGTGTCCGGGCGAATCGTGTCCACCCTGACGGTGTCAGGTACTATCGTGTCCGGCATGAGACTATCCGGAAGGAGAAGCTGAATGGACGGAGGCAACAGGGGTTTGATGGGAAGCAGTTGCTGAAGGAGCTCGGCGTTCTCCTCCAGCTCTTGCCGGAGAAGCTCCTGATCCTGGTCATCGGCAACGACGAAGGGAGTCAGGAAAAGGAAGAGTTCCGCGTTGGTGACCGTCTCCCGAGTCGTGCCAAACAACCAACCCAGCACGGGGATGTCTTTCAGGATCGGAATCCCGCTCCGTGACTCCTCCGTCTGCTGGTCGACCAGGCCTCCGACCACCACCGTTTGGCCGGTTTGGGCCAGGATCTGCGTGGTCGCCTCCCGCGTGCTTATCACAGGGGCGCCGAATTGGGTCTCGGCCGTTGCACTGTTCACTTCCTGTGTAAGGAGAAGGTTGACGTACCCATCCTCATTGATTGTGGGGAGAATGGTGAGGGAGGTGCCCACGTCCCTGTACTGGACCGTTTCCTGGGTGACCCCGCCGGCCGTGATGCCCGAATAGGAAGCCTGGACGAAGGGCCGCTCGCTCCCCACCAAAATCCTGGCCTCCTGGTTGTTTTGCGCCTGGATGAGGGGCCTCGAGAGGATCCTCACATCCCCGGTGGAGGACAGTGCCGAGAGAGTGACCCCCACATCGATGTCCCCGGTCCTGAGAACATCCAGGGTAAAGGCATCTGCCGGAGGAACCACCGGCAGGAGGCCGGTAGTGCCCTCCCCGCCCTCCTCGTCCACGTCGGTCCCGAAGATCCCCACCCCCACGTTCAGTTCCCCGGTTCGCCTGACTTCGGCGATGACCACCTCGATGACCACCTGCAACGGCCGGAGATCCAACGACTGAATGGCCTCCTGGATGATGGCCCAATCCCCTGATGTGGCCCGCACGAGAAGTGAATTGGTCACCTCATCCGGAACGATCTGGACGTCCCCTTCCAACTCCCCCGGGGCGGTCACAAACGTGACTTGACCCTGGGCCCCGGTCTGGGTCCCTTGGATAGACTGGGCCGATTGGAGTTCCATGGCCTGCAGTTGTTGGGAGAGGGTTTGGGAGGCCTGTCTCGCACCGCTCCCCATGGGCACCGAACCCCCGAAGAGGGCTTGGAGCGTTCCGGACAGAACCATGGCGTTCGCATGCTGGAGCCGGTGGATGAAGAGCTGCCGGGGCTCGACCAACTCACCTTCCTGAACCAGAGGGCCTTCCAGGAGAAGGACTCCCGGGAGCTCAGAGATCGTCACGCCGTGACTCTGAGCCAAGGTCCGGATGAGGGCGTCCACCTCCTGAGGCGTCATAGGATTGGGGTTGCGGTAGTCCACCAGGACCTCGGGCATGTTGGTGGACATCACGTTGAGGCCCGCAGCCTGTCCCATGGCCGTGATAACGGAAGCCAGGTCCAGACCCTGAAAGTTGAAGGTGATGCCCTCTTGCTGGGCGGCCTGCTGACCAGCCATCCCGGGCCGGCGAACTCCCGGATCCTGGCCCGAGACATGGTCGACTCCGCCTGAAACCCCCAAGGCCGCCAGCAACACCGTCAGGGTGTGGGCTCGCATGGCGTGCTTCTTTCGTCCGATCATCAGGAAGCCCCTCCCCCGCCGCCGCCTCTCGGTCGGACCACTATGGGTGTGGCCCTTCCTCCTGTGCCGCCGCGCTCAATCACCAAAGGCGCGGAAAACCGGAATTGGACGTCACCGGTTCCCCGCCCCCCCCGAACCGCCTGACCCCGCTGCATGCCCTGGAGCATTTGCTGGACTCTCTCCGTGAGGGCCCTGGCTGCGTCCTCCGTGCTGTTCCGGTCCCTGGAATTCCTGTCCCGGCTGTTGGAGCTACGTCCCCGCTGCGGTTCCACCACTGGGAAGGTGAACTCCTGGTCATCCCTGACCAGCGTCACCAGGTCCTCGGTGATTGCGGCGAGGGTATACCCGTCCACCGTCTCCCCTAGGAGAACCGCGAAAGGTATGGAGTCGTCGGGTTGCACCAGAGCCAGGGCCAGATCCCCGGCGATGGCCGTTCCGACGATCCGAAGGTCAGGCTCCCGACGACGTCGATCGTTCCTTGAGCTCGTTTCCGGAGCCACCCGTTCGCTGGGCAGCAAGTACCTGTCGACTGAAGGGGTTCGATCGGGTTGGAACAGGTCCTGGTTCACGGCCCCGAGAAGCTCGTTGTCTGTGACCTGCGGGTAAATCACGCCCCTTAGGGGCCCCTGGGGAGCTCCGGCCACTTTGTCCGCGACAACCGACCGCCCTGCTCCAGCGAGCGGTGCATCCGGTCCAGCCCCGGGAGCCACGGCATCCTCGTCACCCCCAGGGGCGGGCTCCGGTGGCCCCGCCGTCTCGGATGAGACCGGTGAATCAAACACGGCGCCCACATCATCGACGCGAACTGCATCCACGACCGCAGCGCCAAAAACCACGGCGGAGCAGGCGAAGATCAATCCTGCCGCCACAATGACCATCCCGCCCATGCTCTTCATGAGCCATACTCCTCTACTCGGGCAAAACCATCCACAATCAGTTGGAAACCGACCACCCCGGTGGGCATGGCAGGCAACCTGTCACTTTCATCACCATCGGATTCCGGCCGGGCAACCTCGGGTTCCAGGGCAAGACCCCTGATCCTGAGAAAAAGCCGGCTCTTCTCGAGCTGGTCGAGGAAGGTGAGAACTCCCTCGAGGTCGCTCTCCCCCCTCAGGTGGAGGCGCACAACCGAGAGGCCTGGAGGGGGCTCCTCGCCCCTGCCCAACTCACCGCCTCTGATCTCCTCCAGAAGGACGCGGCTCCGGAATGCCGACTCCTCCAGCATCTCCGTCAATTCGGCCTCCGCCAAGACACCACTAACCGCCTGAACGAGGCGCCCTTCATGCAGTTCAGCCTCAGACCTGGCTTTCTGTATCTCCCCCGGCAGGGTGGGAGCGGACTCCAACAGGGCCAACTCCCGGACTAGGAGTTCTTGCTCCGCTGCCACTCGATCCCGGACATCGGCCAGGGCCTCCCGGTACGGTTTTACCCCGAACACGTAGGCCGCTGCGGGAAGAAGGATTCCGAGCCCCAAGAGAACCGCACGTCTGTCTCTGGGCGTCAGGCCGTTCAAAAGGAGGAATCCTCGATCGTTCAAGAAGCTCATGACCCTCCCCCGCCCTTCCTTTGGGGCAACCGGGCCCATAGGCGGAACCTCTCAATCACGGTCGTCCCCTCCTCCAAATCGCGTTCCACCAGC
>JBDHGR010000037.1:0-17455 GCA_039589815.1 Gemmatimonadota bacterium
AGCCTTCAGATCGGAAAAACTGGGTATTCTTCAAAAACTCCTCGGTCAAAGCGGCGAAGATAATCTCGAACTCCCAGCGATCAAGCCAAACTCCCTTGCACTCTGTGCAGAAGTCGACCTCGATCCCGGTGTTGTCGTAGTCGATGACCACCATCCCGTTGTCGCATCGGGGGCAGTGAGATCGGGCCGGTGAGGCAACGAATCGGTCGGGATGTCTCCATAGCTCGGAATCCATCAAGTTGAGGCCAGTGCCGGCCAGGTCCTTCAACTTTCCCAACTCATGGTCATCAAACCAGTGGCCCTTACACGTCGGGCATCGGTTCAGCTCCACCCACTCGACATCCCGCTTCTCAAGTTCCGTCTCGCAGTTTGGACAATCCATGACGGTCCTCCCCAACTCAGATTCGGGATTCCAGTTGCTTCGCCTCCGAGATGGAACCGAGTCGGTGTCGATTCTTCGTCGGCCTGGAGGTAGCTATCCTCCAACGAATACAGGTTCTGTTTTGGGGTCACCCGCCCCGGTCCAAGGCATACTTCCTCACGTATTGTACGTAGTCTTCGTCGGTCCAGACGCCGATGATGTGGTCTGCCCCGATGGAGTGAACCGCAAAATGTGCTGGGAGGGTGAGGGTGGTAATCCAACGCCCCGAGGGATCAAAGAGGTCCCAGTCCATTGGATAGGTACCTCCTCCGCCCCTTGCCTCCCAGACAGACCTCGCATCGAATCTGCGGACCCAAAGATGTCCGAGGGCATCCGACAGGATCCGGTCAAACACTGGCTGATGATCTGGGAAGATGAGTCCTTCCACCAGGGTCCGAGCATCCTCTCCACCCCCAGCGAACTCAAATAGGGAGGAGGTGAACCACTCCCGGTCCTCCTCCGTGACGGGAACGAGATCCCAGTCACGTCGAATGATCCGCTTCAGCATACCACCCCGGTCGAACACCTGGAGGTCGTAGGAGTCGGCCCAACCGTAAACAAACTCTTCGCCAAGGGTCAGGAGTATGAGCTGGGGTCCGAATGGTTGGTCGAGAACGGTCGGGGAGTCGCGCCATGTCGTGAGGACGGTTCGTCGGCCATTCATGGTCAAGGTCCAAGTTCCGGGTTGTCCGTCCGGTCGGAAGATGGAGACGATGGCCGATTCGGTGTGGACCCCCGGCGTCCATCTCGTTTCGTCCTTCAGGTCGCGTGCCTGCGTCAGGATCGACCCGTCGGGGAAGATCCCGTGGATATTGGTCCAGACGGAGAGGTGGATTTCGGTTCTGTCGAGGAACTCTCCCTCGGCATTGAAAAAAGACACCCTCTCCATGCCATCCACGATGGCGATGCCGTCGCCGTGGGCCACACACGCACGGGGGCCAATGCGGAAATCCGCGAGCCCCTCTCCCCTCCGCCCGAACTGTGAGAGGAACGCGCCGGTCTGGTCGAAAAACCGGATCGCGTTCTCATTGTCTTCGGCCACCACGATCCTGCCGTCGTCCAACTGAAAGACCCCACCTGTCCCCCTCTCTCTGTAAAAGGGGATGTCGGGGAACATGTACCGCTCGTCCCCTTCTCCCTCCCCGATCTGAAGTACCGGCTCCTCGGAGATCGTCCACGCACCTGGACCGAGAAGAGGAGCCGACGACTCAACGATCTGAATCCCAACACTGTCTCGGGCAGTGAGGCCAGAATCACCAGGCTTTCCATCCTGACAGCCAGGCAGGCAAGGCAATACAAAGGCTACCAACGGTAAGGGGATCAGGCGTTTCATGAACACCTCCTCAGCACCGATTCGGATTCGACACCATATGAGATGCACAGGGCCGATTGGCCCGTGTTTGTCCGTTTACCTGGGTTCGCCGTTTTGTGGATTGAGGTGGTTAACGGTTGGTCATGCAGAGGCGAAACGCAAGTCTCCAACCTGCCCACCCCACCATGTCCCCGCCCCTCCTGGTGTGCCATCGTGGGGCAGCACCTCAACCCGGAGGGCACCCCATGCTCACCGGAATCACCCTGCTCCAAGCCTTGGAGGACATCCTCCACCAAGGGCGTGTCGTCCTCGCAGACATCGCTGATGCTGTTCTGGTGATGGAGTTGGCCGAGAACTTCGGGATGGAGGTGGTGCTGGTTCAGGGTGATGAGCGGTGGACGGTTGTGGCGGAGGATTCGGGCACCTCAAGAGATCAGGCCACCCGTTGAAGATGGGGTGGCCTGGGTTCGGTGGGGATAGCTGGGGCCGATCAGCCCCCGTGCCAGGACAACAGACCGATTCTGAGGCTCCTGACGACCCGAATAAAGCCCGAAGTTCGGTTGATGGGTATCAGAATGTTCTGGAGGGAGATCGGGGCTTTAAACGGCTCTTCGCACACCTGCTCAAGCCTCCACATCATCACCCCTCCAGCAGGGCCTGGAACAAGGGGGGAGAACAGAAGCGTGCCTGCCGGGTTTCGGAGCCCTATCTAAGGGTCACGTCGGCCTCGCGATAGAGTAGCCTTGTCTGGTTCGCAACCAGCCAGCGGCGCACAGCGGCCCACGAAAAAGGGGGCGTGCCGTGGTGATGTGTCCCTTCTTCAAATAGCAAGGCGTCTACCAGTCCGTGGCAGTGTTGGTCATCCCACCTGAGCAAGTAGCTGAAGTAAGCGTTGTAGCCCCATCCCTCCCAAAGATTCCGGCCAAAGAAGTAGGGTTCCCACGATCTCTCGATCTCGTTCATCACGAACATCACGGCACCGGTCGGTGCGTTCTGCTTGAGAAGATTGAAGGCTTCCGATTCACTGCGATAGCGTCGGTTGTCCAGGCTGCGAAACCGCTGGAGGTCGAGGTAGCGGTCGTGGTAACCGCGACCCCAAGCGTTCAGCAGAGCCTTGATGCGCCTCTTGTCGCGGAAAGCCGGGTTTGTGTTATAGCGTCGCAGGCTGCCGGGCAGATTCCGTAAATGCCTGACAGAGGTGATCCTGGTCCAATCGGTATCGACCTTGGCAAGCAGACGCTTAATGAACCGGGCGCGCCTGAAACGAAGCGGATAGATGTCTTCTGCAAAAGAGGACATGGGCGTTCCTCCATACAAAGTTCTCGTACGGCGACCTGCCTGATCGCCGTTGGCGTCCATTTCGTTCGACTCGCGGCCCCCATCTCCCGCGATACCACAGCCTGAATTGTGTTGAGCGAGGACTGGTCTTCTGAAAAGGCAGGTGATCCAGCCACCCAGCCGAATCATCGGCTGTGGATCTTCCGCTGTGGGGTAACGTCATCCAGGATGGGGCCTCTGAACCCTATTCGCAAGGAAAATAGCATCTGCCTGTAGGATTGAAATAGAAATGTCCGGTTTGGTTGAAATAGAAATGTCCTCTTTCGGAGTTTGTTCGTTCCGGGTGGTGTGGACGACTCTCTCCGGGGGAGGAGATGCCAAACTTGAGCCAGCGGGAACTTGATCGGGGATTCGTTTTTCGGCAGGTCAGTGACAAGGTGATAACGCTCCGGCAAGGAGCTGAGGTGGTTGGTGTGACGGCCCGACACTTCCGGCGAGCCTACCGGGCTTGGGAACGGGAGGGAGATGAAGCCTTGGCCCACGGTCTACGGGGCAGGCCCTCGAATCATGCTAAGGCACCGGCGTTCAAGGCCTGGGCTCTGGAGAAAGCCCGGGAGCCGTTGTTCTTCGACTTTGGTCCCACCCTTCTGGCCGAGCACCTCTCGGCTCATCCCCAAGCCCCGGGAGAGGTGAACGCCTCGACGCTTCGGCTCTGGATGATCGAGGATGGCCTGTGGGAGGCGAAGGGTCGTAAGGCCAGGCACCGTAAGGCACGGCCCAGGCGGGCCGCCTTCGGCGAACTCATCCAATGGGACAGCTCCGAGCACGCGTGGTTCGAGGACCGGCTTCCGGGGCCTTGGGTGTTGATCAAGATGCATGACGATGCCACGAACCGGCTTCTCATGGCTCGCTTTGTTCCCCGCGACAACGGCTCGGCCAACCGACAAATGGTCATCGATTGTCTACGCCGCTGGGGCCGTCCTGTGGCCTTCTACACCGACAAGGCAGGGCACTTCGGCCAGTGGACTCGGCCCGTCTCCAATGTCCCTCTGGAGGAGCGGGAAGCCAAGCGAACGATGTCCATACCCTGGAGGAAGGCAACCGGTATCTGGAAGAGGAGTACATCGACTACTGGAGTGACCACTTCGCCGTGGAGCCTACCGTGGCCAGGGACGTACACCGCAAGCTTCCCAAGAAGGCCGACCTGGACGCTCTCTTCGCCGAGACCCAGACCCGCACGGTCTACAACGACTTCACGATCCGCTACAACAACCGGCGTTGGCAGATCCCCAAGAGTCAGGCTCGAGGCATCCGGCCTGGCCACAAAGTCACCGTCGAGATCCGACTCGACGGCTCCGTCCACTTCCGCGTCAACAAGCGCTACCTGGAGCTCGAGGTGGTTCAAATCCTTAGGCACCCCGGGCCACGAAACACCACAGCCCCGAAGACGCGAAAACCGCAGGTCGAAAAGAAGGGCCCGAAGCGTCAGCCAGTGCCGCCGAAGCCCGGACCCGATCATCCCTGGCGACGGCATGACAAGCTCATCGCAAATCCTTATGCCCTTGCCAAATACCGTGCGAGGCGCGCTGCCCAGCAGCACGCCCCTTCTTCACCCTAAGCCCCAGGGGGGGACATTTCTATTTCAATCCACATTTCACCAAAGGATAAACTTGCGGATAGGCTCCCAAGGCCCAATCCTTAACCACATTCACCAATGGACTGGAGTACCCCGGCAAACGGACAGGTGTGGACACTCTTTCTGGAGGAGCTACCGTGAGACGCATAGTGGTTTTGGCCGTGTTGGTCTTGGTTGGCCTGGGCATCTCGAACATCAGTACTCTGGAGGGTCAGGACTCCAGGGTGCTCATGGTCGTGAAGGATGGACCATCCCTTGACTTGGAGTTGATGCTCACCGAAGAGGTCGGGGTCATGCGAAACATGCTGGAAGCGACAGGTTCCCAGGTGGTCGTGGCTTCGCCATCAGGTGAACCGCTGGTGGCGGGGGAGGTGACGCTTATTCCCGACATCCGCCTCGCAGACGCCGAGATGGTGGACTATGTAGGCATCATCCTGCCGTGTATGGCTGTGGACGAGGAACCGTCATTACCCGCCGTCGAAGCTTTGGTGAGAGAAGCGGTAGTGGCCGGGAAGCCTGTGGCGGCTCAGACTGGATCGGTGGTGACTCTTGCCAGGGCCGGAGTTCTGATGGGAAGGGAATACGCCTATGTGGAGGAGTGGATCGGGAACGTTCCCGAGTTCGAGGGCCTGACCTATGGAGGCGAAGGGATCGTCCACGACGGCGACATCATCACCTCCGGCGTTTGTCCGTATGCGGCCAGGGAACAGGGGCTCGAAGACGGTACTCAGGCCCTCACGGGTGCGTTCATCACCCACCTTTGGGAGAAGTTCTAACCGCCGACTCGCCCAGGTTATCTGAGGAAGTGAACCTGCCCAGTCGGGGTCACCCGGAACGGTTCGGTGCTGCCATTCTGACCTCCCTCGCCTGGTTTGGACCGGCCCAAAGTCTAACACTGAGCCCGGTCTCGTTTCAGGGGGGCAGATCACGAGTGCATAATGGTTTCATAAGGAGGCAATAATGAAAGCGCGTCGACGTACCATAAGCTCTTCCAGGATCACTCAAGCAGCAGCGATCAGCTTATCGGCTGTTGCCTTCCTCGGCGTATCCAGCGAACCGACGTTCGCGCAACGGGAGCATGTCCTGATCTACTACGACGGGCACATCCACAGCGAATACTCCGATGGCACAGGCTCGGTAGCCGACATAAAGCAAACAGCCCTCCTGCGTGGTCTGGATGCTGTCATCATCACCGACCACTGTGAAGACCTGACGGAGTACGAATGGAGCTCTCTGGTTGAAGACGCCGAAGATTATTCGGACCCTGATTTCCTGATTCTGCCCGGCATTGAGGTGACGGGCAGCGAGAGCCTGGTATATCGCGACCACTTTTCGGTGTTTGGCCTCGACGATCCCTTAGTCGGTGCCGACGATCAAGAGTTGTGCCCCGAGGAAGTATGGCTATCTCCCCCCAACCCGGCTGGGACCGGCCCGCTCTATCCCGAGAATCTCACACGTTGGGTGGACTACGTACACTCGCAGCAGGGAATTGCGGTGCACAATCATCCCTCGGGCACCACCCAACTGGATTACGGCGTGAAACACATGGAGGTCTACAACCAAGCCTATGTCCACGATGTAGCGCTCTTGGCGGAAAGCCTAGGTTATCCGACCCCCATTGCATGGGGGATAGCCCTAACGCTCAACAACTTAGCCGTGTATGGCGAGAGAGACATAAACACGTTGATACCATGCTCGTGCTATCTAGAACCGATCCCGCTGAGAGAGTGCTTCCATTCTATGACCGGACTTGTCCCACCACTTTATATTGGCCAGTGGTTGGGTGCACCTGAAGCTCCCTTGAGTTCGTGGGATGACCTGCTGATGGCCTACGTGAACGGTGAAGTCGATGGGCCCGTCTTCGGGTTAGCGAATAGCGACGCCCATTACACAGGCGATCCCTTCTCGAGCGTGGGCATAGCCAAGAACGGCGTCTACGCGAAAGAGTTCACCGAGGGAGAGTTCCTAAAGGCCATCAAGGCTGGACGCAGCTTTGCCACCACCGGCCCATCTCTCTACCTCGATGTCAACGGCGAGCATATGGGAGGTACGGCGGTAGTCGGCGATGGCCAAGCCGAAATCAACCTGAGAGTGGATTCGGAGGGCTTATCCGCCATCCTAGTGAAGATAGACATCATCAAGAATGGAGAGGTATGGGAGACCATATGGCCACCGGCGCCAGCCTATGAGTTATCTCTACCATTGCTGGACGATGATGTGACCGAGAATGGCTACTACCGAGTCGAGGTCACATCCTTGGATTTGAGTGATGGCCACTACGAATTCGCCTGGTCGAACCCGGTGTTTGTCGAGATTTATTGAATTTGTGTTCGGGATAATGAGGAATATGGCAGGCAGAGTGCTAGGCGCTCTGTCTGCTATATCATTGGTTAGATGCGGTACAATTCTCTGAACGGCTTTGTCAACTTAAGGAACCCATCCGGGTTCCCTCAGATCCCGGCCCTCCGCACGACCTCAAAAGTAGTCTCGGAGTCGGCCTGTTGGTAGGCGGTCCTGAGATTAACGGTGTTCTTTCAGCCACCGACGACCGCCACATCTGGAGTTGGCCCGGCGGCGGCGAGCGACGGAGTCTCCGGCAATCCCGGCGTGGCTCATCTGGGGTACCGGCAAGAGCCTGATCCCTCCACCGACCCTCGCGTAAATGCTACGTCCCCAGACTACGGAGGTTGGTTGCAGAGAATGGTTGGCAGAGTTAGATAAGTGGAGTGTTTTCACATTTCAGGAGGTTCTGATGAAAGCCGTTCTTTCTGTTGCCGTTTTCGTGACCTTGGCGGGATGCGTTATTTCGCCCGAGGCCGGTCCGAGCGGGAGCGACCCAGACCTGATCACCAGAGAAGAGGTCATGGGTGCCGGGATGACCAACCTTTATGAGGTGGTGGAGCGTCTCCGGCCCCGCTGGCTGAATACCATCGGGACTACGCTCGTGTACTTGGACGACGTTTCAATGGGCGGTCTCGACGCCTTGAGAGAAATGCCTCCAACGACTGCCTATGATTTGCAGTGGTTGGCACCGCTTCAGGCCAGACAGCGAATCCCCAGCATCGGGTTGGAGGACGACCTCGGTGGGGTGATTTTCGTTCGGACCCGGCCCGATGGAGATGGCTGACCCACACCGCTCAATTCCGGTACAGATCCACAATCGAGAATGGCCCAGGTCCTAAGCCTGGGTCATTTTTTGGTCGGGGAGGCTCGCGAGGTCGGGCGACCGCGGGGTGCCCCTGTGGGGGCATCCGACGCGGCCCCGCGGGGAAAGAAAGAAGAACGAAAGAATAAGCGGGGCCGCGTTTCCAGCGCGCGGCCTGAGCCCCCGGGTCGGGCTCAGGCTACCCGGAGGGGCCGCGTTTCCAGCGCGCGGCCTGAGCCCCCGGGTCGGGCTCAGGCTACCCGGAGGGGCCGCGTTGGCTTAGCGAGCCCCGAAGGAAGCCAACCCAGGAAGGCGAGCGCCCCCCGCGGAGGCACCCCGCGGTCGCCCGGCCCCAAGCCTTATGCCCGAACAGCCTCCCTCAGACTCCAGCCCTCCGAAGGGCGGCATTCACCCGGCTGATGAACCTTCTGGGATCAAAGGGCTTCCGGATATAGTCGTCGGCACCCGCATCCATCAGGGTCAGCTCAGCATCCGGGTCTGTGGTCCCGGTCAGGATGATGACCGGCAGCCCCACCGTAGCCATGTTTCCTCGGACTTCCTTCAACACCTCCCGGCCGTCCTTTCGTGGCATCTCCAGGTCCAGGACCATGAGGCTGAAGGGATCGGCGCCCTGGAGGTGCTGCATGGCTTCCACCCCGTCCTGGGCCTCCACCACCCGGTGGCCTTCGCTTTCCAGGAGGGCTTTGGCGATGGTCCGATTGGCCCCGTCGTCATCGACCAGCAGAACCGCCGGGGCGACATCCAGCTCGTCGTCGGCACCCACTCCAAGCGCTGGAGGTGTCGTCTTCCCCACCACACCCCCGGCCGCCAAATCGGTCTCCCCCGGGCCAACCTTCACGTCCCCCAGAACCCGCTCGAGCTCCTGGAGGGTGGTTTCGCCTGATTTGACCCGGCCCACACCGACGTCCCGGAGCGGCCGCCAACCTTCTTCTCTGGCAGCTTTCTTGAGATCGGCAACTGAACCTCCGGAAAACATGAGGTCTTTGATCCTGGGAGTGACCGTGATGACCTCGACCAAGGGAATCCGACCTCGATACCCCGTCTGCCCGCATCCTCCGCAGCCGACAGGACGCACCACGGGCTCCACCCCATACTCCTTGGCCAAGAAAGCCTCGGCTTCGGTCAAATCCCCCTCCACTGGCTCGCTGCATAGTGGACAGATGCGGCGAACCAACCGCTGGGCGAGGACACCTCTGAGGGTCTCCGCAACGGTGGGCCTGTCCAGACCCATGTCCACGAAACGGCCGATGGTGCCTACGGCGTCGTTCGTGTGGAGGGTGGAGAGGACCAGGTGGCCCGTGAGGGAGGCTTGGGCAGCGATTTGGGCCGTCTCCAAGTCTCGGATTTCCCCGACGAAGACCACATCGGGGTCCTGACGAAGTATGGCCCGCAGAGAGGCGGCGAAAGTGACCCCCTGTTTCGTCTCGACCTGAATCTGGGTGAGACCCGGCAACTCGTACTCCACCGGATCCTCCACCGTCATGATATTGATGTTCTCGTCGGAGACGTGCTGAAGAGCGGCATAGAGGGAGGTGGTCTTCCCAGAGCCAGTGGGGCCCGTGACGACCACGATCCCCTCCCTGTGCGTGAGGAGGTGTTTGAAGCTCGAAATCTCGGGCTCCTGGAACCCGACCTGCTCCAGGGTTTTGGCCTCCTCCGAGTCCAGAATCCGGATCACCATCTTTTCAGCGCTCCGGGTGGGCACCGTGGAGACCCGGAGGTCGACCCTCTTTTCCCCGAACCCGACCCTCGCGCGACCATCCTGAGGCCGGAGTCGGTCCGCGATATCCAGCTTCGCCATGATCTTGATCCGGGATACCACACGGGTCAGGACCGGGAGGGGCATATTCCCCGAGTTCCTGAGCACGCCATCGATCCGGTACCGGATCACGCCACCGTGAGCCATGGGCTGAAGGTGAATGTCACTCGCACCGCTTTCCACGGCCTCTTTCAGGATCACGTTGGTCAGGTTGATCAACGGACCCGAAGCGGCATCTTCCAACGACGGTGTGGAATCTTCCTCGTCCTCGATGAGCTTGATATCGTCCAGGCTCTCGTCGATATCGGGTTGGACCTGAAATAGAATCCGGGCCACGTCCTTGTCCGGGGAATACTGAGCCAAGATGGCTTCTTTAAGCTCCGAGTGGGACGCAACAACCAGGGAGATTCCTCGCCCCGATGCGAAGCCGATGGCCTGTTCCGCTTCGAGGTTGGTTGGGTCGGCCGTGGCGACCACCAAACGCCGATAATCCTCCCTCAGGGGCAGGATACTGTAGTCGCGGGCCAAGGACTCCGGCACGAGTTTCAGAGCCTTGCTTTCCACTTCTTCAAGGTCGGCCCTGGGAAGGTGGAAAAAGCTGGCGACTAGATCCGCCAGCTCGCTCTGGGGAATGCCAACCGCCTCGGCCGCTTTTTGCCAGGCATCTGCAAGAGGAAGGGAGCTGAGGTGGAGCCGCCCCTCCTCTGGTTTTCGCCCCGCCTTTTCCAGAACCCCTTCAAGCCAGTGGGCAGATTCGCTCATTCAGCAGACGATCCTTGCTCTTTGAGATAGTCCATCACTTGCTGAAACGCCTCCGTCAACTGGGGGAAGGCAGCCCTTACGTCCTCACCTCGTCCGTCCTTTCCAGCCTGTTCCATCCTCTCCAACAGAGTCCCAAGATGGTCAGCCCGTATGTTCCGGGATCCGGATTTTATCCCGTGGGCCTCCCTCTCTACACCCTTCCAGTCTTCTGCTTCCACCGCGCCCGCCAGGGATTCCATCCGGCCCGGAGTCTCCTGAACGTAGGCATCCACAGCAGCCTCCACCACAGATTCGATCCCGGCTTCTCTCATGGTCGCCCGGAACTCCTCCAGGAGAACAGGCGGGCCCTCCAGGACCGGTCCCCCGGGCTCCTTCCCCGGGGTTTCTTGCTCTAGCTGGCCTTCTCCCTCTGCCCCCTCGGGGGCTGACGATCCGGCGTCCTCGGCTCCAACTCCTCCCTCGCCCGCACTTTTGACCTTCCGGGCCCAGTATTCCACTCGTTCTCTCAACTCTCCCGGCTTGAAGGGTTTGGGAACATAGTCGTCCATCCCGACGTCCTCACACTTCTGCCGCTCCTCCGGAAGCACATGGGCTGTGAGGGCTACAATGGGGATGGACGAGAATCGGGGATCCTGCCGGATCATTCCTGTTGCCTCCAGGCCATCCATCTCCGGCATTTGAACGTCCATGAGGATCAGGTCGGGCACGTCCGCCTCGAGGGCCTCCAGGGCCTCGAGGCCGTTCCCGGCCACGGTCACTCTACACCCCCACCGTTCCAGCAGGCCCATGGCAACCTGTTGGTTTACCAGGTTGTCCTCAGCCACCAGTACCTCCAGGCCCTCCGTCAACTCCTGGGATGTCGTCGGTGCTTTCTCTTCCTCTCCTGGCCCCGCTGAGGTTCCCTCTCCAAGCCGGTCCTCCAGGATGGCGTTGACCGCCCGCAAAAGGTCGGCCCGGGAGACAGGCTTTTGGTGGAACCCGTTCACCCGGAGTCGGGTAGCCAGCTTCCGGTCCCCCGGCCGATTCGAGGATGTGAGGATCATGAGGGGGAGGTCCCGAAGCCCTGGATCGAGACGGATGTCTTCGGCCAGTTGGAATCCGTCCCGGCCGGGCATGAGCAGGTCCAGAATGGCGAAGTCGAAGGGGTCCTGTTCCTGGACCGTCCTGAGGAGGGCCAGCGCCTCAACCGCACCTTCCACAACTTGGACCCGGGCACCGGCGTTCTCCAAGAAATCCTTGAAGATTCTTCTGTTCGTTTCCAGATCGTCCACGATCAGAGCCTTGACGCCGGTCAAGTCGACCCGGTCCCCCGGCTCCGGCGGAGGAGCATAGTCTGCATCGACGGGAAAGGTGATGGTGAAGGAGAAGTCGCTTCCTTCACCCTCTGTACTCTCCAGTTGAAGACTCCCTCCCATGAGGGAAACCAGATGTCGGGAGATTGTGAGTCCCAGGCCCGTGCCCCCATACTCCCGAGTCGTGGAGGAATCGGCCTGCATGAACTCCTGGAAAATGGATTCCTGTTTCTCTTTCGGAATGCCGACTCCGGTGTCTTTCACTGAGAACCGGATGCTGGCGTTATCCTCGTCATCCCCCGCCAGAGACACTGAGACCAGAATCTCTCCTTCCTGAGTGAATTTGACGGCATTCCCAACCAGGTTCGAGAACACCTGCCTCAGACGGGTGGGATCGCCCTTGACTCCCCGGGGAACCTCAGGCCGGAGGTCAACCATCAACTCGCTTCCTTTTTCCACCGCTGCATGAGAGAAGAGGGCCACCGCCCCCAGGACCTGCTCACTCAGGTCGAAAGAAACCTCCTCCAGCTCGAGATGACCCGCCTCGATTTTGGAGATGTCCAGAATATCGTTCAGTACCCCGAGGAGGGATTCGCCGGAGGTTTGGATAATCTTCAGATAACCCGTCTGTTCCGCCGTGAGGGCGGTGTCCAGAAGGATCTCGGTCATACCCAGGACGCCGTTCATGGGGGTTCGGATCTCATGACTCATGTTGGCCAGGAAGGCGCTTTTCATCTGTGTGGCGCGCTCTGCCCGTTCAGCCAATTCCCGCATGCGCTCCTCGGCCTCTTTTCGTTCGGTTACGTCCCGAACCACCCCGAGGAGTCCCAGGTGGTCGCTCTCGACGTGCCGGAATACAGTTTTCACCGTTTCCCAAAGGCGGCGGCGTCCTTCGGAATCCACCACCCACTCGTCGAATCTGACGGGGTCCCAGCTCGTCAGGGCTTCGATATCGGTCTTTCGGTAGGCCGCAGCCCTTTCCGCCCCAACCAGATCCTCGTCGGTCAAGCCAACGATTTCTTCTTCGGAGCGCCCCAGAAACTCGGAATACCGGTAGTTGCACCCCTGGTATTTCCCCTCGGCATCCTTGAAGAAGATCATGTCCTCGGTACCATTGATGAGCGACCGGACCAAGGAGTTCTTTCGCGCCACCTCTTTCAGCGCTTCCCGGGCTTCCACTCGATCGGTCACGTCCCTTGCGGTCCCCTGTGCGCCTCGGATTTCACCGGAGGGATCCCGCAAAGGCCTTGCGGAGAAGCTCAGGTGCCGCTTCTCGCCGGCAAGGGACTTATGAACCGTTTCGTGATCGACGAGCTCCGACCCCATGAGCACTTTTCCGAAGGCGGCATAATCCCTCTCGAGGTAACCCGCATCAGCCTGGTCAAGGGCTACCGCCCCCAGAAGGTCCTCGGTCGTAGCTCCATAGATCTCCTCTGCAGCAGCGTTCAGAAAGGTCCACCGGCCTTCATGGTCCACCTGCCAGACGAGGTCTTTGGCCGATTCCACCAAACCCTGATACTGTTCCTGGGCGCTCCGAAGCTCTTGCCGGACCCTTAGGGCATCCTCCAGTTGGTGATTCGCCTTCCGGTGGACAACGGACATGACCACCCAGAAGGTCAGCACGAGAGCAACGAGGCCAAAGCTGAGGTTGGGATCGATGGGGTTGACCCACCCGAAGCCCCGCATGGCGGCGCTGACCAAAACGGAGCCGAGCAAAATGGTGGAGAAGCCGTAGAAGGATGCCTTGTCCGCCACCAGCGTTGCGGTCGCAGAGGCCACGAGGCCAGCCATGATCACCAGCAAAACCCCTACACTCTCGCTGGGCAATTGAATCCCGAAGAGCACTCCTCCAGCACCCCAGGCTGCGGCAACGACCAAGGATCCTCCGAGAGCCAGTTTCCGTGCTTCGAGAGGTTGATCGGCTGCCCTCCTTGCCCCAATCCCGAATATCACCCGGAAGCCGGTGCAAAGTACGAGCACGCCGAACCAGATCAGGGATGCCTGGGTGCCCACCAGGTCCATGAACAGTACCAGGGCGATGACGCCGGCGATGGGGTGCCCGGCAACGCCCCCAGTAGCGTCCTTCACGAACCTCTCGGCCATGGATGACCGAAGGGCCTTTTCGGCATTTGAGGGCCCGGTCGGAACCGGGTCCGCTCCGGGAGCCGGCGCTTCGGCCGGTGGTGGGGCACCCGGGTTTGAATCACCAGTGTTCATTTCAGCTCTCATCGGCTCGGATGAAAGAGGTAGTGAAACTCGTCATCCCTCATGCCCGGTTCTCTCGGGCCCGAAGGGCAGCTTCGACCAAGATGACTTCGGCTTCGGTGGTGCTTCGAACGGCAAGCCCGTAGAAGAGGAACCGGTCGAACAGGAGGTTCAGGAAGAGGCTGAATACAACCAACTCCCGCCAGCCTGAGAGAAGTGCGACGGCCGGGAGGAGGATCCCCAGGAGAATCCTTAGAACCAAGGCCGACCCACGTTGGTCCATGAGGCTCGAGTGACCAGGGGCCCCCATCCGGAGGGACCTACTGATTCTCCAAGATCGTTCCCAAACCAACAGTCCGTCCACCATTAAAACCAGCAGGATGAGAAACTCGCCTCGGGCACGGGTTCCCTCCGGGAGGGTGCCCAGGAGCATGGCGAGGCCGAATCCCATCCCAAGAACAAGGGGATGGACCGGAGCCATGCCCTTCCACATGAGTTGGCCCGGAAGACGGTAGACCAGGCCAAGAGCCAGGAGAACCGGCACCGAACTCAGGATGGCGATAAGGCTCAGGGGCATCACCATGGAGTGATCACTGGGAAGAACGACCGCAAGGAGACCAGCCACCAGGGCGGTGCACACGACCAGGACCTCATTCGACAGAGCGCTCTTCCCTACCCGAACCAAGGCCAGAGGACCGCGGAACGGCCGACCCAGGTGTCCAAGAGAGAAGAGGAGGCCGACCGCAAGAAGAGTAGTCAGAACGATCATGACCTCGGCAGGCGGCACCCAGGGCACCCATCCCAGACAGGCAAGCCCGACGTGAGCCACTCCAACCCCGGCACCTCCCGTGGTCAGGGCGGTAAAGAGGACCAGCGGGAGCTCGTGGAAGCCCGCGCCGATTCCTTTTTCATGCCGAGCCATGAGGCTCCTCCTTTTTTCTGCCCAGGAGTGCACTCAGCTCCGAGTACCACCTGGACCGGATCGCCCCACCTGGCGCAGCTACCCAGAACCCTGGGCCTGCCCCGGCTGGGTCTCCGAAGCCAGGCGTTCCGGAGGCGGGTACGAGCGTCGGTACCAGCGGTGGTACCCCCGGCATACCTGGCTCCGGTTCACCCGACTCATCCGGGGAAAGGGCGTGCCCCAAGGCCCCGGTTGGGCAGGCCGCCACGCAGGCGGGGGTTAAACCTTCCTCCAGTCGGTGGTGGCAAAGGTGGCATTTGGTCACTACTCCAGCATCGGGATCGAAGGACGGGGCTCCAAAGGGACAGGCCATTTCGCAATACCGACACCCGATGCAACGGTTCGCGGCCAACAGGACCAGCCCATCAGGCCTCTTCTCCAGGGCCCGGGACGGACACGCCGTCACGCAGGGCGGGTTCTCACAGTGATGGCAAGCCACCGAGAGATGATAGGTGGGCCCTCCCCCGATCCTGGATCGGTTGACCTGGATGATTCTTCGCCAGGAAACCTCTGCAGGGAGCTGGTTCTCGATCCGGCAGCCCAGGACGCATGCCCCGCAGCCAACGCATCGGGCCAGATCGAGGCTGAACCCGGGTCGGGCCGCTCTCGACACGTGACGGTCCGGATCGGTACTCCTTCGGCTCCTGGCAAGCACGCTCATGCCGACTCGACCTCCACCCTACACTCATAAAAGACCGCGCCGAAACCCATGTCGGTCACCCCATCGTCGGTGACGAGGTTCATCCAGGGATCGTCGGGTACACACCTGCCCTCCAGAACATGGACCACTCCCCTCCGGATCCCGGGGTTGATATGCACAGGAGCCTCGGCTGAACCACGCGCATTCCAATCGATCTGCCAACTCGGACTCGTATCCCTCCGGAAGAGGCTCATACCCAGGGACGGGATCCACGCCCCAGAGCTGCGTGGCCGCCTGGGACGCAAACTCCACCTTTCCCGAGGGTGTCTCGAACTCGAGGTTTTCCCAGGCGACATCGCCATGGCCGGAGAGGTCCGCGGGCCTTTCCCGTAGCGTTTCCAGAGAGTCTTCCAACCCCTCGGGGAGCATGGCGCGGAGGCGGTCAACGGGGTCCAAGTCGAAGGCCCGGGTGGGGAAACCGAACCGCACACAAAGCTCCCGCCAGATTTCCGTCTCGGTCCTCACCCCCTCCGGCGGATCCAGCACTTTCTGGCGCAGCTGCAGGTATGGGTGCCAGTAGGCATCGACCAGATCCTCTTCTTCGAAAAGGCTCTTGGCCGGCAGGACATAATGTGCCAAGCGCGTGGTATCGGTGAGGAATTGGTCCACCACCACGACCAACTCCAGGCCGGCGAGGCCACGGATCACCTCTTTGGTTCTGGGATGCTGGCTGACGGGGTTCGCCTTTTCGAACCAGGCCGCAGCAAGAGGCGGATCCGCCAGCTCCTGGAGTGACCGTCCGAGCCGGGACGTGGGGAAGGAACGTGACTCCAGGCCTTCCGTTGTGGGTATCGCCGGGGGGGGACGGAGACAATCGCTGGCGAGGTTCGCATACTGCCATCCACCCCCCGGGAGGCCCACGTTCCCCGTGAGGGCTGGAAGGAGGGCCACGGCTCTCATTGCCTGGCCGGCGTGCCGGTGGCGCTGAAGGCCGAACCCCGCGATGAGGAGAGCCGGGTTTCTCCGTGCGTAGGCCAGCGCCACGTCTCGAATCTCCTCCGACTCCAGTCCCGTAATCTCGGCCGTTCGTTCCAGGGGGAACTCCGCGACACGCTCCAGATAGGGGTCGACTCCTTCACAATTCCTTCTCAGAAAGTCCCCGTCGTGGAGTCCTTCTGTGACGATGACCTGAGCCATCCCCAAAGCAAGAGCGCCGTCGGTCCCGGGCCTGGGTTGGATGTGAAGATCCGCGCCGTCGGATGAATCCGTGCACCGGGGGTCCACCACTGCCAAGGTGGCGCCCCGGTCCTTGGCCTCCAGAATGAGGCGCCACTGGTGAATGTTGGTTTCGGCCGGATTGTGACCCCAAAGGAGGATGAAGCGGCTGTCTCGGGTCAGCGTGGGATGACTGTGTCGATTGGCGCCATAGGTGAGACGGGTGGCCTCCAACCCCGCTGGCCAGCAAAGGTCCCCGTGGGCCCGGGTGGCCCCCCCGAAGGGATTCCAGAAGGCCTCGGCAAGCCCGGAAAGGGCTCCGTGGCTTCCGGATCCCTTGTAGTGAAGGACCGCCAATGGCCCGGACTCTTTCCGGATCGCCCATAGCCCGGCCACGATCCCGTCCAGCGCATCTTCCCAGGAAACCGGCTCCAGGTTGCCCTTCTGGCTCCTTCGGAGGGGGGAGGTTAATCGATCCTCGTGGGCGACCCGCTCCACGTAGGAGAGCCCCTTCAAGCAGACCTCTCCGGCAGTGGCCGGATTCTCGGGATCCCCTTCGATTTTCACCAGCCGACCATCGTCCACCGTCGCCAACATCCCGCAGGTACAGTAACAGTTGCGGGGGCAGACGGTGCGGACGATCCTGCGGCTCATATCAGGCGTCCGCTCCTGGCTCCGGATGGACCTTTCACCTCCGGGCCACCCTATTCCGGCTCCACCCGAACCGGGCAAACCTTCAGTTCGGCCGTATGGGTAACAGGATCGTAGCCTCCACCGGTGAGCACGTTCACCGGAGTATCGCTGAAGG
>JBDHGR010000038.1:0-15367 GCA_039589815.1 Gemmatimonadota bacterium
GCGGCAGGAGGAGTTCCCAGTCCCGTTGGAGCTCCCGCTCCACCCGTGTAAAGAGCTTCTGGAAGGCCTTTTCAAGGGCCCGGGAGCCCCAGCGGTAGAGCCTCAAGTAACCCCTCCTGGTGAGTCTCGCACCACCCAGCACCCCACCGGCCGTGAGGCCAAGGGCGATGGGCACTGTCGCCAAACCCGCCGGGCTTGGTCCTCGGAAAGGACCAGCTCATTCTTCTTCAATAGCCCACTGCTCCACCATCTCGGTCCCGGGGATCCGGAGCACCGATCAGCTCGCCCGTTTCAGGGTCAAAGAAGATGGCCGGGGTGCTCCCCTGAGAACCGGCCATGCTCACGGTGTGCCCCATGGACTCGAGAGCCGCCAGCGCCGCTGGGGTCACCCCTTCGGCCTCGATCCGCATGGCGTCGGGAAGCCATTGGTGGTGGAAGCGTTTTGCGCTCACGGCTTCATGAATGTCCATTCCGAAATCCGTGAGGTTCAGAACCACCTGAAGGACGCTGTTGATGATGGTCCGTCCCCCGGGGCTTCCAACCACGGCCACCAGTGTCCCGTCCTTGGCAAGGATGGTAGGAGTCATGCTGGAAAGCATCCTCTGCTCCGGCCGGGCGAGGTTCGGCTCGGTTCCGATGAGCCCTCTTTCATTGGTCAGCCCCGGTTGGCCGTTGAAGTCCCCCATCTCGTTGTTGAGGAGAAAGCCTGCCCCGGGAACCACGATCTTCGAGCCGTATCCGGCTTCGAGAGTATAGGTGACGGAGACGGCCATCCCGTCGGAATCCACCACGGAATAGTGGGTGGTCTCCATGCTCTCATATGGAAGAGTGATGTCGGACGGCGCCGAGATTGAAGCCTGTTCGGGATCGATTTCGGCCCTCAGAGCCTCCGCGTAGCTCTTGCTCGTGAGCCTCTCGAGGGGTGGATCAGCAAAATCTGCATCGGCCAGATGACGGGCCCTATCCCTGAAGGCCCGCCGCATGGCTTCCGCGAGGTGGTGGACGTAGGCCGCGGAGTTGTGGCCCTTGGACGGAAGATCGAAGCCTTCCAGGATATTCAGCATCTCCACCAGGGCGGTACCGCCCGAGCTTGGCGGAGGCATGCTGATGATGTCGTATCCCTTGTACGTCCCATGGATGGGTGTCCGCTCCTGGGGTTGGTAGCGAGCCAGATCTTCCTCCGTGATCATTCCCCCGCCCCGTTCCATCTCTTCCGCGATGAGGCGGGCCGTCTCCCCCTGGTAGAAACCGTCCCGGCCCTGGTCTCTGATCCGCTCCAGGGACCTGGCGAGATCGGGTTGTTTCCAGATCTCTCCCATCCCATAGGCTTCCCCATCTTTGGAGAACTTGGCCAGGCTGGCCGGGTAGCGTTGCATGGACCGAAGGGACCGGGCCAGGGACCCTGACAGGGCCTCCGACAGTTCGAATCCCTCTCCTGCGAGACGAATCGCCGGATCCACCAGGTCTGCCCACTCCCCGCTGCCATACTTCTCGTGGGCCATGGCAAAGCCCGCCACGGTACCGGGCACCCCTACGGCCAGGTAGCCATTGTGGTGAATTTCACGGGAGTACTCCCCTTGATCGTCCAGGAACATCTCCGGATGGGCCGCCAGAGGTGCCTTCTCTCTGAAGTCCAGGGCCGTGGTCCGCCCGTCCGGGAACCGAATCACCATGAAACCACCCCCCCCGATGTTTCCCGCGGAGGGGTGAACGACCGCCAGAGCGAACCCGGTGGCGATGGCCGCGTCCACCGCATTTCCCCCGGCCCGCAGAACCTCAGCCCCGACCCGACTGCCGATCGCGTTGACCGATGCCACCATCCCGTTGGCGGCACGCTGGGGGCCCGACCCATCCACCAGGGTGGCGGGGGCTGCCGAGGTTCCCCCCGGCAGTCCCTCGCAAGCCGGTAGGCCCACAAGGGAAACCAGCAAAAGGAAGACGGGGAAAGCCTGGGAAAAGCCGAAATGACGTCGAGCAGCGGTCCACATGGTCGGGTCCTGTTCGTTTAGCCTCTCCTCACCTTTGAGAGGCGGGGACGATGACTCTGAAAACACACTGGAAAAGAAGGGGGGTGATCGCCATTCGGCAAGGCACCCAGCGACGTTCTAGCTGGAGGCTTGAGCTCGACGGGTTTGCCGGGTGATTCTGCTTCAGTTCCAATGGCCGGTCCAAGGGAGCGGCAAAAAAATGAGGTACTTCAGTCCCCAGATGCCATGGCCGGGCTTCCCATCTCGGAGCGGAGAACCATCTCCTCCGGGGGCACATCAGGCTTTTGAAGAGATCGAAAGGCTTCTACCACCATCATGATCCCCAGAACGAGGAGGAATAACGACACGACACGAACCGGTGTCGCCGTTGTTCCGGAGAGGACGAGCATGACGGTGGCCGTCAGGGTCATTCCCACCATGAACACCATGGGAATCCCGGCGAACTGCCAGGTCCGCCCTGTCCGCTTCAGCCATACCGTCACGGCCAAGAGAGCCAGGCCCGCCAACAGTTGGTTGGTGGCCCCGAACACCGGCCAGATGGCTCGCCACACCGGTATGACCTGGCCGGCGGGGGTCGTATAGGTCATGAAAGCCATGATAGCTGGGAGAACCAGAGTGAGGACCGTGGCCGTCCACCGAACTCTCCCTTCGGCATTACTCCAACCGAAGAACTCCTGAATGACATACCGGGCCAGGCGAGTGCAGGTATCCAGGGTGGTGAGAAGGAAGGTGGAGAGAGCCAAGAGCCCCAACATGGTGCCGTATTGGATGGGGACACCCAGAGTGCTGAAGAACCTGCCAATCCCAGCCGAAAAGAGTCCGACGGGATCGCCCCGAAGGGCTTCGATGCCGAATGTGAGGCCCATGACGGTCCCCAGGGCGATGATGGCCACAATTCCCTCGACCAGCATTCCGCCGTATCCGATCCTTCTGGTGTCGGATTCACACTTGATCTGTTTGGCCGTGGTCCCCGACGACACGATGGAGTGGAATCCGCTGCAGGCTCCACAAGCCACCGTGATGAAGAGAATCGGAAACAGCGGTCCCAGATGAGCCACCTCTGTGAAAGCAGCGTTCCGGGGATCCACCAGGGCCGGCCAGGTTACGGCCAACCCACCCGAAAAAGTGCCCACGACGATCCCGAGGCCGCCACCAAGGACGGTGATATAGAGGAGGAAGCTGGACAGGTAATCCCTGGGCTGGAGCAAGATCCAGACGGGGGTCACAGAAGCCACGAGGCAGTAGGCCAGAAGAAGGAAGACCCACATGTGTTTGGGGTCGGCGAAGAATGCCGGGATGTAGCTCCCGTCCGAGTGGATCTGGGTCGAAAACCCGATGGCCACCAGAAGGGCCGGAACAAAGATCAGAGTCGACGCCCAAACCGGGATCTTGGTCCGGCTGTTCACCACGCCCAGCATTATGGCGAGTAGGATGAAGATCCCGCTGGCAACCGCCACCCCGGTGCCTTGGGCCGTTTCAACTCCTGAGGCATCCCTGGCATCAATGAAACTCACGGCGGTCAGGTCCATGAACACCACGATCACGTAGACCATCGCGAGCCAGATGAAGGCCAGGAAGAGCCTGAAGGAGAGGGGCGTCATGTAGTCCTTGGCCAACTCGGCCACGGACCGGGCTTTATGGCGGATCGAGGCCACCATGGATCCGAAATCGTGAACGCCCCCCACGAAGATCGAGCCCAGGACGATCCAAAGGACCGCCGGAAGCCAACCGAAGAAGAGCCCCGCCAGGATGGGCCCCACAATGGGGCCGGCCCCGGCAATGGAGCTGAAGTGATGCCCGAAGAGCACCGGGGTTTTGGCCGGAACGTAGTCGGTCCCATCGTACATGGTCTCCGACGGAACCGCGTGCTGGTCATTCAGGTTGAGCTTCCGGCCGATCCACGCACCGTAGATACGATATGCCAGGACAAATAACACGATCGCCAGGACAAGAATGACCGCCAGCATTCAGCTACCTCCACCTTGATGAAGTGTGTCCCTACAGCAGGTATCCACCGTCAACCGGAATGACTGCTCCGGTAATGTGTCGAGCACCCTCGGAACAGAGGAAGAGAACCAGCTCGGCCACGTCCTGGGGGTCTCCAAGCCTCCCCAACACGCTCTTCTCTCTAGCCCGATCCATGATCTCGGCGGGAACCTGTTCGGTGAGCTGGGTGGTGCGGATGTACCCGGGGGCCACCGCGTTCACGTTGATGTTCTTCGGGCCCATCTCCAGGGCAGCGCTTCGAGTGAGCCCAATGAGACCTGCCTTGGAGGAGATATAGTTCGAGAGGCCGAACTCCCCCCGGACTCCGTGGACAGAAGCCACGTTCACGATCTTGCCCCACTCCTGCGCTCGAAGAGTTGGAGCTACCGCCCGCATGAAGAAGAAGGCTCCACTCAGGTTGGTATCCAGGACTGCGTTCCAGGCTTCATCACCCATCCGCCATAGCGCGCCATCTCGACCGATTCCGGCGTTGTTCACCAAGAAATGGAGCCCGCCGAGATTCTCCACGACCTCACCCACAAAAGCTTTGACCTCTTCAGGCTTCCGAACGTCACAGGGGCGGCAGTAGACTCGGATGTCCCTCGAACGCAGTTCCGCCGCGGTTTGACGTGCCAGACTCTGCGACTCTGACCCGGTGTCCAGATAGTTGAAGGCCACATGGACGCCAGATTCGGCAAAGGCCAGCGCAATGGCCCTCCCGATGCCGCTGGAGCCACCGGTCACCAGCGCAATCCTCCCCCGCAACCCCGCTACCCGGCGGGAAGGTTCTGGCTGGGGTTCGGTCCCAACGGAGTCGAGCAACTCTTCCACTGCCGCGCCATGCTTCCGGAAAGATCCGGGGGCGGTGAAGTCATCCGGAGGCTCGGAGTTTCGGTTGACAGTGGAATCTGGCTTTTCAGGCATCCCACAGGGTACCCCCCCAACGCCGGATCACGCAACGGAGAGGTACCCGAAGAGAACCCCCTTGTACGCGGCGTAGTTCCGGGTTCACGGTAATCGTTTGACACATCCATGGACCTCAGGTCATGGTTCTGCCATGGAAAGTCCGGCCGGGCAGTCAGAGCATCCGAAGTCCCATCTCCTTAGCGAGCCCGAAGTATGCCATGCCTGGACCCACATTCAGGCAACGGACCAATGGTTATTGGAAAGGCAGATTGAAATCACCTCCATTCCGGCCCCCTCCTTCAAGGAAGAAGCCCGGGGAAAACGGATGGCCGAGCTCTTTCGGGAGGTCGGGCTCCAGGACGTCGTCATTGATGAGGTAGGCAACGTTTTGGGCTGGTACCCCGGCCGGTGGTGCTCCAACCGGCAGAAACGGGCCGGGGCGGCCCCGGCCGAACACCCCCCTCTCATCATCTCAGCCCACCTCGACACCGTCTTTCCAGAGGGCACCGATGTTACTCCGAAGCGGGAAGAAGGCCGAATCAGAGCTCCCGGCATCTCCGATGATGGACGGGGCCTGGCTGCTCTCCTTGCCCTGGCCCGTGTGATGGTGGACGTCACCCTAACCCTTCCCCAACCACTTCTCTTTGTCGCCACCGTAGGAGAGGAAGGCCCGGGCAACCTTCGCGGTGTTCGGCACTTACTGGCCCACCGTTCAGGGAAGATCCAAGGCTGCGGGTTCGTTTCTTTGGATGGGGTGGGGATGGACCGGATCATCCATCGCGGCGTGGGATCGACCCGGCTTCGGCTCTCGTTGAGGGGCCCAGGGGGCCATTCCTGGACAGACTTTGGCCGCCCCAACCCCATCCATCACCTCGGGAGGATGGTGTCCAGGGCCGGATCCCTGCCGCTGCCCCCCAAGCCCAGGTCTTCCCTCACGGTGGCACGGTGGGGGGGTGGGACCAGCATCAACTCCATCCCTCAGGAGGCCTGGGTTGAAGTTGACCTTCGAAGCGAGGGCGCCGCCGAGCTCAAAAGTTTGGAGGAGGATCTGCATCGGGTCTGCGCAGAAGAGCTGGAGAACGCCTCGGAAGCCCCGGAGGGGTCGGGAAGACTCCAGCTCGAGGTCCAGGAGATCGGTCGCCGGCCCGCTGGCTACACCGATCTCTCGGAACCCATCGTCAGGGCGGCTGTGGAAGCCACACGGCTCCTGGGAGAAAAACCCAGGCTTGTGGCGTCCTCCACCGATGCCAACCTCCCCATGTCCTTGGGGATTCCTGCAATCACCATGGGTGCGGGGGGAAGCGGGGGTGGTATACACACCCTCGAGGAATGGTACGACAACCAGAAAGGGCCGGAGGGGATCCTCCGGGCCCTTCTCACGGTCCTTCTCCTGGACTGAGGCGCCGGCCCCCGGCTTCCGAATACCGGATACCAGTTGGGGTCCTGACCCATCGGCTGGCCTAGCCCCGTACCAATGAGTGGTCCGAGACGCTGAGCCTGCCGTCGAACGCCTGAACGGTTGAATGTCCTCCGATCACGGAGTTGCGAAGGACCGAGTTCTCGATGACCGCGCCGGGCCCAATGATGCAGTTCCGGATCGAAGAGTTCACGATCCTCGCGCCCGTTTCGATGGTCACGTTCTCGCCGATTGTGCTTCCCTCCATTACGACGCCGTCCTCGATCCGAACCGTATCCCCCAAGACCGTGGCGTCTACGACGGCCGAGGGAGACACCCAACCCCGCGTCGTGCGTAAGAGATGGTTGTTGGTAGACAAAAGGGTCTCCGGCTTCCCGCAGTCATACCAGCCCTCCACCGGGGCTGTGAGGATCTTGGATCCCTGGTCCACCATGAATTGGAAGGCGTCTGTGAGGTAGAACTCGCCAGAGGGCCCAGGGGGATTCTTCAGCGCCGCATCGATCCCCTGAAAGAGGAGCTCCCGATCCCTGATGAAATAGAGCCCGATGTTTGCCAGCTTGGAGATGGGGTCCTGAGGCTTTTCCACGATGCGGGTCATGGCCCCCTCGGAATCCGTGACGATGACGCCAAACCGCTGGTAATCTTCCACCTCCTTCGCCCAGATCACCCCAGCCCACTCCTGATCCAGGTCCGTTGCCATAGACAGATCGGCGTCAAAAAGTGTATCGACAAAGAGGATGAGCATCTCTTCTTCGACGAAAGGCTCCGCCAGCTTCACCGCACCTGCGGTGCCGTCCTGAACCTCTTGGACAACATATTCGGGACGGATGTCCGGATACTCCTCGGCCATGTACTCCTTGACCACGTCCCCCAGGTAACCGATAACGAATACGATCTCCTCCACCCCCAGCTCCTGGAGATCATCCAGGATGTAGCTCATGACCGGCTTTCCGCCCACGCGGAGGAGGGGTTTGGGAGTCAGGTAGGTATGGGGCCGAAGCCTGGTCCCCTTGCCGGCAAGGGGGATCACTGCCTTCATGGTCGAAGCTCGTGTTGTAGGGTGGATCCTTCCTGAACTGGAAAGCCCGGGCCAGAGTATATGGGGCTGGAGGAAAAGGAGCAAACAGCGGCGTTCGGAGCCCCATGCACTATATTGTCCCTGATTCCCCGGGACCTGTCTCACATTAGGAGCAGTCCAAGATGACCACCGTGGAAAGAACTCTCGAAGCCGGCCGGAACCGGACCCTCCCCCTCGTCACCCTGGTCCTCCTCTCCTCCTGTGCCCCAGCCCTGGCCCAGACCGCCCTGGCGTCAACCCCAGTCCCCCCTCAGGAGGAGCGGGGGACCATTCAGGTAACCGGGCAGGCTCAGATCACGGTGCCGGCCGACCGGGTTCGGATCAGCTTCACGGTGGAAACCGAAGCTCCATCGGCAGGTGAAGCGACTGAAGAGAACGCCCGAAAGATGGAGGCCGTCATCACCGCCATCCGGGCCATGGGCTTTCCCGGAATGGAAGTAGAGACCTTCGGGTATACGCTGAGGCCGGAGTACCAGGTCTCGCGGGATCCCCCGGGCACACGGACCATCTCCGGATACCGGGCAGAGAACAACATCCGGGTGACTCTCCCGAACGTGGACGCCACGGGTGACGTGCTGGACCGAGCAGTGGAGGCCGGTGCAAACCGGGTTGCCAACCTCCGGTTCGAAGCATCCGATACCCGGGAGGCCCGGTTGGACGTTCTCCGGGAAGCGGTTGCCGAAGCCCGGGAACAGGCCGAGACAATTGCCTCGGCCATGGGAGTCCGGTTGGGAATCGCCCTGGAGGTCCAAGGCGGAGCCACGGCCCCGAGCCCCCGATCCCCTGGGGGAATGATGCTTCGCGCATCAACTGAAACGACGACTCCCGTCGAGGCGGGCGACCACCTTGTATCGGCCTCGGTCAGCGTGAAATACCGGATTCTGGAGGGAGGTTCTTGAGCTTAGCGGAGCTCCGGGCCGCTTTGGGAGGCAATCAGGCCCACACCCACCCCGAACACCCCGACCGGAGCCTCCGGGGTCGTACCTATGCCATCCCCTTCGCGCAGGTTTGGGCAGCTGTCATGCAGTTGGCAGCCGGAGGCCGCCGCGGGTGGAAGACGGTTTCGTCCAACGAGGACCTCGGGATCCTTCAGGCCGAGTGCCAAGCCAAGCCACTCCGTTTCGTGGACGACGTGGAGGTCCGCATGTCCCTCGACGAGAACGGACAGACCCGGATCGACATGTCCTCCGCATCGCGGACAGAGAAGGGCGATTGGGGGCGGAATGCACGCCGCATCAGGAGGTTCTTCCGGATCTTGGACAAACGAACCGCTGCGGGCCCCGGGAAGATCCTGGATCCCACCGTGCCTCTCATTCGCACCGGGATTGTGATCCTCTGTCTCCTGCTCGCCTGCGGGCCTCCGGAAGAACCGCCCACGGGCACTGAAGCTTCCGAGCCGGACTCCCTTGGACCCATCCGAAACTTCCAAGCTCGGAGCTACGAAAGGCATATCGTGTTCCTTACCTTCCAGGGCGACAGTACTCTGTTGGTCCCCTGGTCGTTTTCGGCTCAGACAAGGCCCGATGGAGTGGATCGCGAGGTTCGAGGATGGTTGGCCCGGAGTGACACATGGGACCCTTTCCTTTCCGAAGAGTGGGGGGGGGCACCCAATGCAGCCCCCTGGCGAATCCTCCCCCATGGGCCGGTGCGGTTGGTGGTGGGTTTGGGCGACGCCCTGGAAACCATCCTTTTCCAGGAGGGCGGCCGGAACCTGGAGGTGAGCCTTGGCGAACTCTTGGTCGAGTGGTCCGGGCAAAGAGCCCAAACCTATCGGGTTCATGAGGGGACCATCATTCTCTCTGATCAGACCGTGGAGGGACACGTTCTGGACCTGACCCGGGCCTGGGCGAACGGGGACAACCCTCCAGGGGACTGGGGGATTCTGCTCTCAGGAGATTCTCTCCAGGTGGTCATGGAGGATCTGGACCCGGGGTCCGGCGCCGAGGGGGGGGCCTTCTCCCTGCGGGCGCGGATCGAGTTCCTCACGAGGCAGTGGCAGGGCGTGAGGCTCCTCTGGTCGGAGGTGAGAGCTTTCGAACCGGCCCGACGGGACGTCCCCATGAGCTGGGAGATTGAATCGCAGGAAGGAGACCTTACGGGAAGCCTGACAGCAGTGGCTCCTTTCCTCGAGGTAGCCGAAGGAGAAGGACCGATGCTTCCGGTGGACGCACTTTTTGAAGTCGCCGGAACACTTACCCTGGGCGGGGCAGAGTTCCCCGTTCGAGGACTCATCCGTCACTCACAGCGCTGACCGTGTCCGAACAAGTCCTTCAAGCGGTTCTCACCGTGGTCTTTGGAGCCCTGGCGGGAGGTCTGACGAACACCGTGGCCGTGTGGATGCTGTTTCATCCCTACGAGCCGCCTCGTCTGTTTGGCCGGGCCATCACTCTCTTCCAAGGCGCGATCCCCAAAAACCAGGCCCGCCTGGCAGCCGCCGTTGGGAGGGCCGTGGGTGACCGCCTGCTCACCGAGGACGATCTGACCCGAACTTTTGCCGACAAGGAGTTCCGGGGGGCTTTTGACAACCGCCTGTCGCACTTCCTGGAAGCCGTCCTCCAGCAGGAGAGAGGTTCCATCAGGGAGATGCTCCCGAGTCATACCATGGCGGAGTTGGAGACCATCCTTGACGATGCGGTCGGGTTGGGGATGCAACGTTTTCAAGAATACCTGGCCTCTGGGCTCTTCGAAGAGTTCATGGAGGACAGGGCCAGGACTCTCCTTGAAGCTGTCGCTGACGAGCCCGTGGCAGGCCTCCTCACCCCGGCCAGGGAAGCCGCCCTCACGGAAACGGTAGAGGGGTGGTTGGAAGGGGCCGTAGAGAGCGACGGCTTCGAAGGCACCGTCCAGGACTATGTGGAGCGTGCCACCCAGAACCTCCTGGAACCTGGAAAAACCTTCGAAGAAGTGTTGCCATTGGGGTTGGTCGGTTCGGTGGAAAAGGCCATTTCCTCCTACCTGCCTCTCGCGCTGAAACGCCTGGGCCGCCTCCTTGAAGATCCGGACGCCAGGAACCGGTTCGAGAAGACCCTCCACGAGCTATTCAGCCGCTTCCTCCGAGATCTGGATTTTTTCCAGAGGGTTGTTGCTCGCCTGATCGTTACAGAGGATACCGTAAACCGGGTCCTGGACACCATCGAGCAGGAAGGGGCGGAACGTCTTTCCGGAATGCTCCGGGAGCAAGCCATTCAGGACGCCATGGCCAGGGGCGTGAACGACGCCATCGTAGACTTCCTTCGCCGCCCGGTGAATTCGGTACTGGGCGACGCGGAAGACCCAAGCGTAAAAGAGGCTCAGGCGACCCTCACCGGTTGGGCGGTCGGAGTGGCCAGAGACCCCGCCACCCGGAGGTTTCTGGTCGAGAAGGTCGAAAGCACCCTGGACAATCTTGGTACGCGGACCTGGGGAGAAGTCCTGGAAAAAGTGCCCCCGGACACTCTTTCCCGGTGGCTGGTTTCCGCAGCCCGTAGTGATGCGGCCCTGAGCCTCTTCCGGCGGTGGGCCGATAGGATGGCCGATACCCTCCTCGACCGGCCCATTGGAAAACCTGCCAACTGGCTCCCTCCGGAGACCGCACAAAGGATCGAATCGGCCATTGGCGACCCCCTCTGGGGATGGCTCCAGACCCAGGTTCCCGACGTGGTCCACCGTATCAACGTGGCAGGTCGGGTGGAGGAGAAAGTTCTGAACTACCCCACGGCAAAGATGGAGGAGTTGGTCAAGCGGGTGACGGACCGGGAAATGAAACTCATCGTTCGCCTAGGGTATGTTCTGGGCGCTTTCGTCGGCAGTATCCTGGTGGTGATGAACTGGCTCGGGCGGGGAAAAAGGGGGTCCGCACCATGCCCCGGATGTCTAAAGTGAGCACTCGCAGCCTTCTCCCTCCCGTCATCATCCTCACAGCATCTACACTGGTGGCTGGTTGTTCAGAGGCCCCCTTCCCTACCCCGCTGGAATCCGCAGAGAGCGAGGTCCTCACATCCTACGAGGACATGATGGGGTTCCTTGGCGGCCTCCAAACCGAGACCGAGGCGTTCACCCTGGATACCATCGGGCACTCCGTGGAGGGCAGAGCCCTGATCGTGCTGCGATTCGAAGCCTCCGGTGAGGGACGGCCGGAAGGCACGGAGAGGCTCAAGGTGCTCATCTACGCCCAACAGCACGGAAACGAACCGTCCGGAAAGGAAGCCGCCATCGCCCTGGCCCGGGATATCGCCAACGGGGCATTCACCGGCCTCCACCAAGCGGTGGATTTTTACCTGGTTCCACAGGTGAACCCCGACGGTTCAGAGATGGGGCAGCGAAGGAACGCCGGAGACATGGACCTCAACCGCGACCATCTCCCTCTCTCGACGCCCGAGATCGCGGCCCTACACTCGCTCTATCATGAGATCCTGCCGGATGTCACGCTGGATGTGCACGAGTATGGCTTCGCAGGATCCACCTGGGTCGAGGCTGGCTTTCACAAGAACTTCGGGCAACAGATCGGGGCCCTCTCCAACGCGAACATGTCGTTGGCCCTCAGGAAGTACGCCTGGGACAGGGTGATACCGCAAATGGAGGAGGAGCTAAAGCAGAAAGACGTATTCCTCCAAAGATACCTGGTGACCGACGGCCCCGAAGCCCGGTTCCGTTACAGCACGACTGCGCTGAACGACGGCCGAAACAGCATGGGAATCAACCACTCCCTATCCTTCCTCATCGAAGGGCGAAACGGCCTCACCGTCGAATCGGACATCCGGGAGAGGGCTCGTCAACAGCTGGAGACGATCAAAGCTTTCCTTCGGTTCTTCGTGGAACATGCGACGGAGGTCAAAGACCTCGTGGCGCGGGAGAGGGCCTCCTTGACCGGCCGTGACCTTTCGCCCGATGTGGCCCTGGTGATGGACTACGTCCAGGATCCCGACAGGCCCACGGTTACCGTGGGAGTTATCGATCTCGAAACAGGCGAAGAGCGAGAGTTGGTGATCGAAGCCTTCCACCCCTCCGTGGAGGCGACGCTCTTCGTTCCGCGCCCCTTGGGCTACGTGATCCCGGCCCGGATGACCTCTGTTCTGGGGGTCCTCGAGAGACACGGTATCCAGGTCCAAACCCAGGACGTGCCCACATCCGCCACGCTGGATTCCTATCGGATCGACGCCGTTACTCCCTCACAGAAGGAGGACAAGGACTTCCTGGCGGTGGACGTGACGGCGGTTCGGGGGGAAGGATCGATCGCAGCGGGAGATGTCATTGTCTGGTGTGATCAGATGGCGTCCAATCTCATCGTCACCCTCCTGGAGCCTCAATCACAGTGGGGCTTGGCCCCCCTACCCGAGTTCGCGGATCTGCTGACCGAGGGTTCCGAATACCCCATCAAGAGGATCGTGGCAGTACAGAACTGACTCCGCGGTTCCCTCCACGACGGCCCGGAAGCGGCAGAAAAAAGGAGCGGTTTCAGCTCTCGACACCGAGAAAACCTGTCAGCTATGTTTCCGGATTAAGCTGTCAACGATGTCTCCGAACGTTCACCGGATTCTCACCCAATCTGCCCGCAACATAGAACCCCTGGTCAGACCGCTTCCCCGTCGGGCTCAGGGAGGAGTCGCTCGCGGCTGGAGCCCATCTCATCGGGACCGTCCCCGCCTGGAGCCAGTGCACTCTGAGCGACCTTGATCGTGCCCAGGGCAGTGACCCCTGCAAGGCCCCCTGAGATCATCGCGATCATGATGGTGGGTTCGACGGTCACTGGGTAGCCCCCGAAAGCGTTGACGACGACGCCGAACGCCGGGACGAGAACGCCCGCTATGAGACCACTGCCTAACGCGATCCGAATGGGGCCCAGGTCGATGAGGCGCTTGTGACGGCCGGCGACGCTCAAGAATAGTGAGAATGCGCCCCCTGCGAGGAAGCCCATCCCGGCAAGAGTCTGAGCAGTCCCAAATGCAAAGGGCCAAAAGGGGACGGAGGACATCAGGCCGAACGCCCAGAACACTGCGGTTAACGGGAAGGCTGCGAGAAACCAGGCCGAAGCCCAAACTACGGCGTTGCCCAATGCCCCTCGAATCCGCCTCAGAATGCTCTTTAACAAACTGCCCCCCATCGGTTACCCACCGATCCCCGCCCGGGCCTCTTCGACCATCCATTCGTATTCCGGGTCAGGATCGGTAAATGCTCCGAGGAATGCGGTATAGTGCTCCTCCGCATTTTCCACCTCTCCAATTTCCGTGTTGAGTCGGGCAAGCTTGAAGTGGGTCGGTGCGTACAAGAGAACGTGCAGCGGTTCGAACGAACGTTCTTCGAGCAGAGCCTCGAGCTGCTCGATGCTGGAGTCGGTCTCCTTCAACTGTGCGTAGGCTTCGGCAAGCATCCACCTGACCAGGAATCGATCCGAGATGAATCCGAACCCGGGCTCAGCCAGCCTTTCGGCAGAAGGCTCGAGGAGCGCCGTCACCTCGAACCAGTCACCACGTCGCGAGGCTACACCAGCTTCCAGGAGGGCGAACATCGGTTCGAAGGCCTTCTCGAAGAGGTCGCTCGTCGCGCTATCCCGGGCCGCCTCCAACCGAGCCGAGATACGTTTCGCTCCTGTTGTGTCTCCAAGAATCGCGGAACGGACTCCCCTGCGAAACATACCTCTCCACTGCGTCGAGCCCGCGGTCTGCCATCAACATCGGGGCATCTGAAGCCGACGCCCCATAGACCACATCGAAGATGAGTTGGACCCTCGCCGGGTTTAACCTCCTTGAAGGGATCAAGGCCCAGGCCCTGGCGCTCTCGCCAATCCGGCCCCGTACCGCATCCAGCGCCGTCACAGCCATGCGCTTGTTAACATGGGTGCCCCAGATATCAGGAGCGGCCGCCCGCAGACTGTCTGCCCGCTCCCAGTCGCTCGAATCGAAGCTCTTCATCAACCCCCAGTACTCCCCCGTTTCCATCCGAAGGGAGTCGACGAATGTTTCAAGCTCTGCCACCTGCCCGGTTACGATTGAAAGTCGGATCGCGTTGCGCCATCGGTTGTTATCCTCCGTGGAAAGCTGTGCGTCGGGATCGAAACGGCGCGTGCGGCGGACCACCTCCTGAACCTCCGACATCATCATGGTCCAAGCCGAATCCGAATACTGAAAATCCGTCAGCCGCAATGCATCCCTGTTGCGGTAGCCGGTCCGAAAGATGGATTCGTCCCAAAGCGCAAAGTCGGAGGCATATTTCAGGTAAGCCTCGGTGTCCCGTCGCTGGATATCCGTCAGCCTCTCCGGCGTCTCGAGGGCACGGCGCAAATGCACCACCACCGAATCTGCCACGCCGGCGTTATGGTATGCTGCAGACAGTTCCACGTGAGCAGCACTGAACTGTGGGTCGAGGGCCAATGCCTCGCGAAAGAGCGGGACCGCCCGTCCTGGTTGAAAGTTGCGGAAGAGTGCAAGCCCCTCCCGGTACCTGCGTAACGCATCCAGCGACGGCGTAAGCACCTCAGGAAGGGGCTCATTGTTGGCCAAGACGGCTCGAGTCTCTCCTAGTCCGCGTCGGAGCTCAACGGCCACGGCATCCACGGTCTCCACCAAGGTGGTTGCATCCATGGCCTGGCCACTCGCTTCCGCCACCAGACGTCCGCTCTCCACTTCCTCCACACGAATGGCCAACGTCAAACTGTTTCCGAGAGCACCCAGCCGCGCGTCGACAATCGTACTGACCCCTAGTCGCTGAGCCACCTCCCGCCCAGTGGCCGGATCGAGGGGTGTACCCTCCCGTCGATCCATGAGTCCGAGGACTCTCTGCGTCTCCGTGTGCGGGACCGTTTGGACCACGTGAGCCGCGTCCAAAGCCGATCGCAGGAGGAATTCCACGGTCTCTCGGGTGCTTGGATCAGCGGTTCCAGCAACGCTGGCAAGCACTGTATAGGGACGGTCCGGAGGTGGTGGGCCCGGATCAGAAGGTCCGGCCAAATATTGGCGGGCGCCAAGTCCTATGAGTGCGAGAACGACCGCGGCCCCCACTCCAGCCAGCAGTCGCCGG
>JBDHGR010000039.1:0-15217 GCA_039589815.1 Gemmatimonadota bacterium
TGCAAGGTCGTCCATGTCGGGCTCTTCCGTGGCGGAAGATTGGAAGGGGTACTTGGAACCCACGCGCCTGGTGAACTCTGAACAGAACTCAGCCCCCTGCCGGTTGAGCTCCGTGGGCTCCACGCCCCTTACCAAGGCCGCTGCGCGGTCGATGGGAGAGCTCAGTAGAGCCACCAGATGGTTCGCCACCTCCCGGCCGGCCGGTTCCGTCCCCATCTCCCGACGGATCAACCTCACCGCCCCCTCGGCCTCAGGGATCTCCCGAAGGCCGATCGCTTCGGCCCGGGACAGGGTTTCTGTGCCTTGGGCCTGGTCCATCTCTTCCATCGCCGATCGCAGCTGGTCCAGAGCATCGAAGTAGGCGACGGCAGTGCCACTGAGCCCCATGCGACCCGTCGAGTCCCGGGGCAGAAAAGCATTGAGCGGAAGGAACTCCTCTGCTGCCACATCCCCGCCTTCGAAGACGGTGTTGGAGGCCACGCTCAGAAGTTGAGTGAGAGGAGAATTGTCCCCGGCGAGATCCCCTAGTTTCCTGGCCGCGTCACCGGGCCCCTGGAAGGCGGGAACGTAAGCCTGGCTCAGGATGGTTCTCCATTGGCTCCGGTACTCCATCTCATAGAGGGAGTCGATGCCCTGCGCCACAGACTCCGGATCCGGGAGAGAGACGGGTCCCAGAACCCACTCCTCGGCCTGAAGAAGGCTGTCCGGCCGACTAAGTTGGTCCTTCACGAATGCCCGACCGTCCAGGGAGAAGGCTCCGGGCACTTCCACCCGCGTTATCAGTGCCGGAGACGAGGAGCCGAACATCCGATCATCGACCCGGAACCCCTCGTGCCTCTGGTTGGCCTTGGTGATCAACGAGATGTAGAACGGTTGGACCGCCCCCATCCTCGATAAGAACTCCCTGGTCCGGACGATGACGGCCTCGTCGGCCGGTGGGTTGGCAAACCGGTCGCTGGAGACCAAGTGCTTTCCGAAGAATTCGAACTGAAGGTGGGCCAGCGAGTCATCCGCCGCCCCCCCGGACAGGTTCCAGTGGCTACTAAGAATCCTCGAAAGGAGATCCGGATCGCTTTCATCGGGATTCCGGGTGGTGATGAGATACGTCCGCAGAAGGTCGTACGTCTCCTGATAGTCGCTATCCTGGTTCGGCAGGTTGGGCAATCCCCTCAGATCGGTGACCACCGAGTCCATGGCCGGTGAAAGGAGGAGGGGCGAGAACCGCGTGGAGTACTCGTCTAGGACGACAGGAAAGAGTCGCGGACCCACATAGAGCCCCAACCATCCACCGAACCGAAGAGGCGGGCCATTCAGGAAGTAAGTACCCAGGCTATCCGCATCGTCCCTCAGGTCTTCCAACCTCATGAGGGTCTCGGAAACCGAGGCAGGGGACAGGGCAGGCGCTGGGCTGTCGCGCAGACCCCTTAGGGCTTCCTCGGCCCGGGATTGGAGGGCCCGGTTCTGAACGAAGGCCGAGAAGAGGAGGGGGGTGAGGATGAAAAGGACAAAGAAGGTCGCCCCACCCAGAAGGAGTCTCCGACCATAGCTGATCCTTCTGCCACCCCGCATCATTCCGATGGCGATGTCATCCTGGAGAATGACGTCCCTGAAAACCCTGGAGAGGAAAAACCACTTCAGCTTCCTGGTAGGCTGACTCGGCGTATCCGGGACAGGTGGGACCGCCTCTGCGGCCAAGGTCCGGGGATCGAATACCGTGGTCGCTCCCCCCATGGGAGTCATCTCCGGGGCCTTCGGCGCCGGTGCGCCACCTACACCCTCAACCACGGATTCCAGCCGGCCCGAAAAGAAGAAGCCTCTTAAGAAGGGGCTTACCTGAAGCTGACTGGGCTTGCACAGCTCCACCATGAACTGGGAGGCCAAGGCGGTGAGCTTTCTGAACTCCCTGGGGAATTCAAAGGCCCGGGAAGCCCGGTCGCCCACTGTACCCTGGTTCAAGTATTTGAGGCGTTTCAGGGCCAGGGAACGGTACAAGTCCCCGAAAGCTTCCGAGAGGGTCCTGGCTTGAGTGTCGACATAGGAGGCAGCGGCCCCCGCCGCCTTGAGGGGAAGGGTTGCCCCCAAGACACGCCGAGACTCCTCGTCCGTGAGGTTCCAGAAGTAGTCCTCGAACGAAGGAATGGTGTCCGCCTTCGTGAAGACCACATAGACGGGAACCCTTACCCCGAGCTTTTGGGACATCTCCAACAACTGGGATCTGAGAGAGCGAGCCCAAGCCAGGATGTTGTCCGCGTTTCCCGCCCCACCGACGAGATCCTGGCAGCTGAGGCACACCACGGCTGCCCGGGGCGCCTGCGATTTCCCTGCCAGGATAGCAGCCAACAACTTCTTGGGGAGAATCTTCTTGACGAGGCTCGTCCAGAGGGAGGGATCCTGGGTCAGACCACCACCCGCCTCCACCAGGACGGTACCGTCAGCGTACCAGGCATTTAAGCTACCTGTGGGCGGGAAATCCCCCCCCCTGCGCTGGTCCCCGACAAGGTGTTCCGCGGACACATCCGAGCCCAGAACCGAACTGGACTTGGCACTCCCCGGTGGCCCGAGGATGACGACTACCGGAAGTTTCTCCAGACCGGGTCTCTTTGCCGCTGCCAACCGTTTCTTGAGCTCGCCCAGGCGAACCTCCAGTTCCTCCACCTGGGGGGCTCTGACGGGCACCTCTTTTCCGGAACGCATCCTTTGCATGAACCAGAAGACGGCGATTCCGAGGATGGCTCCAAGGGCCGCGAACCCCATCCAGAACAGGCGATAAACCCACCCCTGGAGACCGAGGGTGTTGGCCAGGGCCATTCCTATGCCCATGAATACGGCTACGGGAACCGCTGCGATGAGTCCGGTTTTCAGCTTCGGTTTCATGCTCGGGACCTGGAAGAAGGCCGAAAGGACAACTTCAGAAACTCACCTTGTCCAGACGCAGAATGACAAAAAAGATCAGCCAAAGGAGACCAAAAAACAGGGAGACGGCTGCAGCTGAGCCCGCCACCCAGCGAGTGACCCGGTCCATCCCGGTGGAAGCCTCCACTGGTGGAGGCGGGCTCCAGGACGGTGAGAGATCGCCCCACGCACCTCGGATACGGACGACCTTGTCCCGGCCCCTCGTCTTGAAGCCGTCCAGCTCACCTCGGGCACCGGCGGCATAGCGACCCTGAAACCCAAGGGAAAGACAGAGGAGATGGACCTCGATTAGGTCCCCCAGTTCCTCCGAGTCCGGTTGGTTGAGGAGATACTCGAGATTCTCGAAGAAAGCCTCCCCCCCCAGGAACTCTCCGAAGATCTCTTCTTGAAGGGGTCGCCTAGGCCATTCCGAAAACATGGGTTGGGGCGAGTTCAAGACCGATTCGTCGAGAAAAGCAATGACCGCGTATCCGGCCATGGTGATTGTGTCACCGGCATACCCGGCTTCCGCGGCTTCTCGCGCAGCTTTCGACAGCCACGTCTTCACCCTCTCCCGGAACACTTCCGGATCGCTCCCTACCGGTTTGTCCACCCGAAGTCGACAGATGACGGTGAGAACCTCTTCCAGGAGTAGGGCCAGACGCCCCCGCCGCTCCGGAAGGGTCACCGAGGTAGAGGCTGTCCCTGGTGGAGGAGGGGTTTCCATCGGAGTCATCTAGGTCTCCCTAACAGATAGCGAGTCGAGAGAATTCGAGAATAAGATCGGAGCCGACCAACCAGCCCCAGCCCGCTCAGGCCTCAGGCTTCCGAACGCATGACGACAGCGAGCTCGAGTTCTGCCCCGATGAGCTCGTCCGGTACCCAGAGGCCAACCTCCTTGGATTCTTGGATCGCAGGCCAGAGGGAACCGATCCGTTTGATAAGGAAATATTCCCAGCCCACTCTGGGGGCCAACTCTCTTGGGGGTCGAGTCAGGTGCTCCAACGGGAGCCCAGCCATTCCGCTGGTCCGTACAAGGACGGGAAGGTCCGCCTTGGACGCGAACTTGACCTTGTTCGTGACCGAGTCGGCCACCCTGGAAGCCGCCTCCTCCGACCGGACCCCCAGAACCCACTGAGCGTCGTCCGCCAGCATTTCGTCCCTCATCGTCCCGGTGAAAACCGACGGTAGGTTTCGCTGCTGGATCGCCACTTTTACGCAGGTGGTGGGCAGCGTGACCTCCAGGTGCTGCCGGATGTGTCGATCGAGAGCGGTCAGGCAATCCTCCAACTCGTCATGATCGTACTTCGGTATCGAACCGGGTTCGGACCGGAGGGAGAAAGTGCACAAGGCGCCGCCGAGGCGAGCCAGTTCCGAATAGAGTCCCTCAGGGTGGGCCCGTCGCTTCTCGTGGAGGTGTCGAAGCGGCGCGATCCCGGAATGTACGGCATGAGCCAACCAAAAGCTGGCTAGCTCCTGCCCTCCATATTGGGCCAGGGTCCCTCCCGATGTGTCCTTTTCGAGAGCCAAAGTCTCAGCCTTTTGCTCCAGAACCTGGATCAACTGCCCAAGGAGGTCCATGATCCGGGGGTTCCCGCCGATTTGCAGGGTGGGTCCAATAAAGTCGGGATCGTACATGAAGCGCCCTACACTGTCTCGCTTGACCCGGGCTACCGGGAGAACGACAGAATCATCATCCGCCTCGGCGGAAAGCGTTAAACGAAAGTTCTTCCTCCCAAGAACCACCGGTTTTTCGTCTGACCCGGTGGTCTCATCCGGAAGGTTCTGGGTCACGGCGACGTATCTGCGGTCGGGAAGCCCTTCTACGGAGCAGTTGGCTACTCCCGGACGAAGGGGAGGAAGGGCCAACAAAACGGTTTGTTCGTGGTCCGTCGGCAGGAACACAGAGGTGATGTCGACAGGAGCAGGGGGCTCATCATTCTCCGGGAACTGAAATGGTGTTCCGTCAGGCATGACCCCCCTGGCATGGGTTATCGAAACCGTACCATTCAGGAGCGCGTCCGGGTCGAAGGCCGAGGCCGTCAGGCCGTAGGGTTTGAAATACAACTCGGTGAGAGCGAACCTAATCGACTGCTCGAAGTACCTGCTCTGACTCTGGAAGTGATGTTGAGCGAGGTGCATTCCCTCGTTCCACACCACTTTAGCGTGCCGCACCATAAGTTCTCCGGGTCGGTTGCCTCAGGGACTCGCCTGGATGGAGTCCGCGTGAGGAAGGAAGCCCATGCAAACAAGGCTTTCCGGGGAAGTTGTCTTTGCCCGCATACGACTCCCCAGGTAGATTATAGGGTTGGCACTTCCGCCGCATCAACCATCCCAACACTTGTGGCTTCAGCCCATGCGCAACCACAGGTTGGCACCGGAACCATTTTAGAGTGCGAAGAAACGAACTTTTTGAACGATTCCCGCCTCTGGGATCCATGATTCCCGGTTCCATCCCGAGCTACGTAGCCACGGGAGAAGGCGGGCGGCCGGTCCAGGTTCACCTCATCAGCCGCCAGGCACCTTCTTTTCAGGAGCTCGCGGAACTCCTTCGGAAAGCCCAGGCCCATCCACCCAGCGAACCGTTCCAGGTTCTGGAACTTCCGGAAGAGTTGGCTGTCATTACCGGGGGCCTCCCCTCCGATCTGGGGTTCGAAGAGTGGATCCGGGGAGCCGTTTCAGAGACCCATACGCCACCCCCTTCCGGTGATCAGCCCCCCTCCCCGGCCGAGGAGGAAAGTTACACCCAGTTCTTTCAGGTCCCGCAGAACCCACCAACCTCGCAGCCCCCTCCGGCTACCGAAAAACCGGGCTCCGAGGGGGACTACTCAGAGTTTTTCCAAGCTCCGGCTGCCGATCCGGCCCCAGCTTCCACCCCAGCTCCACCACTCTCCGTTCCAACGCAACCGGCCGTTTCGGCCCAACCGGACCAGCGGCCGGGCCAACCGCCAGGCCAACCACCGGGCCAACCGCCAGGCCAACCACCGGGCCAACCGCCGGCCCAACCACCGGGCCAACCCCCTACCGAACTCCAGGCCCGGGCCCCGGTGGCACCACCGCCCGACGCTTCGCCACCGTATCAGGCGGCCCCACCACCACCAATTCAGGAACCCGATCCGGAGAGCATCACGGCGGAGTTCCGAAGACCCATGCCCCCGCCAACGCCGGAGAGGGAGCCTGGCAAAAGCCGTAATTGGGTGCCTTCCCAGAGGGGAGCCAAACCCCAGGCGCTGGCCATGGGCGATTACCTGGCACGGTTGGACTCGTCTTCCGGCCCCCAGATGTCGGGCCCTCCGCGCCCACCCGTCACGCCCGTGGCGCCCGCAGCTCCCTCATGGGGTAGCGACGGTGGAGCTCCGAGCGGCCATGCCGGGAGCGAGGGAACGTCGGCTCCGACTGTGGTGACCCAGGCGCCAACACCTCAGGGTGACGGCGCGACCTCAGGCCGGCGGTTCCGAAAGCGAGACCTGGTCATCTTCGGTACTGTCGTCGGCTTGGTGGTTATCGCGGCGATCGTAACGGTCGTGGTGGTGCTTCTCGCCGCCGGTTGATCCCGCAGGTCATGTGCTGGAAGGAAGAATCGCCACTAATTCCAAACTCGGCTCCCTGATCGCCGCCGGTACGTAGGCTGCCAGGTTCCTGCCTCTGAGGACTTCTTCCCATTCCTCGCCCGACGTGTCGATTAAGAAGTATTCGTAATCCAACTTCACCGGGATCGCGCTGGGAGGATCCTGCACATGGGTCAAGGTCAAGCCCGGAAGGCCCCTCCGGTATAGATGATCCAAATGGTCGGCGGCACCCACCTTCACGAGTTCTAGAGTCTTTTCCGGTAGGTTGGTTCGACCGGCCTCGGAGCTGACCGCCAGGAAGATCTGCTTCGCCGAAAGGAGAGAACTCTCCAGGGCAGCCGCATACACGAAAGGTTTCGTGGGGCGCAGCACGATGGCCCTGTAGTTTTGGGGAACAACGGTTTCGAGAAGGGTGCGCAGCCGCTCGTCGAGGTCCCCGAAACAGGAGGAGAGATTGGCGTGGTCGTAGGTCGGCAGGGTTCGGGGATCCCCATCCTTGGAGAATGTGGAAAGAGCTCCAGCCAGGGAGAGCATGGCTTCGAAGAGGTCAGCCGGATGGCCCCGTCGGACCTCGAAGATGTGCCTTAAAACTGGCAGATACGTGTTTACTGTGTAAAGGAGCCAGAAGTTGGCTACGTCGGAGATGCCGAAATCGGCGAGATCCTGGCCCCGTTGCCTCCGGGTAGTGGAAAGCTCGGCGCTTCGAGCCGACAGGAGCTCGACCAGGCGCCGGGCGATGGCCAAAAGAAAGTGGTTTGCATCGATGTCCAATACAGGCGGCACGAAGCTGGGATCCAGGTCATAGCCGCCGTCCTCAGTTCGGAAGATGTTTGCCAGAGGTAGTACGGCGGTTCCGTCCAACGACTCCCCTTCCAGAAGGATCCGCAGATTCTTGCGGGCTACCTGGACCGGTTTTTCGGCTTGGCCGGTATTCTCGTCCCGGTGGAATACGACTTCTGCCGAGTACCGGGCATCCGAGCTGTTCTCGTCTACCGAAACGTTCCGTCCCCCTGGGCGGTACTCCGAAATGGCGAGGTAGGCGGTGAGGGCCTGTTGATCCGGGGCCCAGCTACCTTCCAACGGCCTGGGTTTGGGCAGAGGATCCAGGCCAGGCATCTCGAAGGCCAATCCATCCGGGAAGAGGCCTCGGGCGGCGGAAAGACCGAAAACACCGCTATCCAGCATTTCCCTGTCGACTTCCAGAGTCGAGAATCCCCATGGATTTGCCTGAAGCGCCGACAACTGGAAGGACAGAAGGTCCTCGACAAAGCGGTCTTGTAGCTGTAGGTGTTGCGGAGCGAGCAACACACCCTTGGTCCACAGGACCTTCTGCAACTGGCGCATAAGGGGGTGACTCCCATGAGAGATAATGACGACAAATACAGAGTTTACCTGGATGGGGGGGTTGGGCAAGGCCCGGATGATCCTCAGCAAGAGGTCCACGATCCCCAGCTCATGGACGAGGTCCCCTTTTGCCTGGGGATCGTCGGAGACTTTTCCGGTCGTGGAAACCGATTCGAGGGGGAAAGCCCTGCCGATCTGGCCCAAAGGCCCCTTCATAGGGTCACTCCGGAAAACGCCCTGAAGCTGGCAGGCCTGTCCCCTGAGATCATTGTGAACCGACTGACCGACGGACTCGCCGAAATCTCCGTACCTTTCTCCACCATGGAGAGCTTCCACCCGGATTCACTCTTCGGCCGGTTGGACATCTTTCATCAGTTCAGAGACGCCAGGGAGCGCCTGAAAACCGGGGGGAAGCCGGACGATGCTGAGGCGACTGGCCCACCACCGCCAGCGGCCGAGTCTGATAGTGGATTGCTGGACGCCGTCCTTGGCGAGACCGAACGGGAGACCCCCCCGGCGGGATCGGCGATCGAGGAGGATCTGGGCGCCTTCCTCCGACGGGTGGTGAAGCCCCACGTAGTCGGGAAAACCCCCGATCACTCCGAGCAACTCACGGAGTTGGATCTCCGGACGAGCCGCCTGATGAATGCCTTGATGAGTGCACCTGCCTTCCAGAAGTTGGAAGCCCTTTGGCGATCGGTGATCTTCCTTCTTTCTCGGGTCGAAGTCAGCACCAATCTGCGGGTTTACCTCATCGACGTGTCGGAAGAGGAGCTCAGGGCCGATATCCTCTCCACGGACGAGCCCACCGAATGGGGGTTCGCCCATACCGTTTTGAACCCGATCTCCGAGAACGGCGAGGAACTTCGGTGGGCCGCACTCCTCGGGGCTTTCGAGTTCGGTGGGAAACCTCACCATATACCGTTGCTGCAAAGGATTGGGCTTCTGTCTGAAAGTGGAGGAATTCCCTGGTTCGCCGGGGCTCACCCCAGCCTGTTCGGCTCCCGATCCGTTCATGATCAACCAGACCAGAGAGACTGGACCGACCCCCTCGATCCCCTCTGGGTGGACCTGAGGGAACGGCCTGAAGCCGACTACCTCAGCCTTTCATTCCCCGGATTCCTCCTTCGGGCTCCGTATGGATCCAACGGTGGGAAAACAAAGCGATTCGACTTCGTCCAGAAATCGTCCTTACCAGAAGACTCCTTATGGGGAAACCCGTGCATCCTATGGGGGGTAGTTTTGGCCAGGGCGTTTGCCCGTTCCGGCTGGAATCTGCGGATAGAGGGCCAGGAGGCAGTGTCCCAACTCGCCATGCACCCGACCCCAGACGGTTGGGGGACGGCTGTTAAGGCGATCCTTTCCCATTCCGCCGCATCCCGGGTCCGTGAAATGGGCGTAAACCCCGTGATCGCCATCCGCGGCGAACCCCAGGTCCGCCTCTTGGGGTTCGGGTCTGTTTCACACTCGGAAAAGGGCCTGAAATCGTGGTGGAATAGCCCAGTCTGACCCGCAAAACCGCAGTAATACCAAGCTTGACTGAGTTCGTTGAGACCGGTAACATCGGAATACTCTCCTTGACCCCCGAAAACAGGAGCTGTGGAGCATGGCAAAAAGCTTCCAGCACAGACGCATCCGACAGCGTCCATCCCGTGTCAACATCTCGTATGACGTCGAGAGCGGTGGCGCGATGGAAAAAAAGGAAATCCCATTTGTGATGGGAGTCATGTCGGACCTGAGCGGCGATGGATTGGAAGACCTCCCTGAAGTCGCAGACCGCAAATTCACAGAAGTCTCCGCCGACACCTTCGACAAGGTCCTCAAAGGAATGAATCCACGCCTTCAGTTCGCCGTGGACAACAAGCTCGAGGAGGACTCGGACGAAAGGATCGGCGTGGAGCTGGACTTCAAAGACTTCTCGGACTTCAGCCCCGAAAAGGTGGCGCGTCAGGTCGAGCCCCTCAAGAAACTCCTTGACCGGAGGGAGGATCTACTGGACCTGAAGGGGCGCCTCCAGACGAACCGGAAGTTCAGCAAGGGCTTCAACAAGACCCTCCAAGAAGCATTGGGAGACCCCGACCAGAAGAAGAAGCTGGAATCTGAGGTCGAAGGCGAAGGAGGCGACGACGATGGCGGAAGCTGAGGCGAAAGGACAGAGTGGCGCGGCTGAGGCCCAAGAAGCCGAACTCGGTGTTCTCGACCAGATCCTAACGGAGGGGCGGTTCAAGACCGAGGAAGAACAAGACCGGGTCAAGGACGCTGTCCAAGGGCTGGTCAAGGAGATCCTCGACGACTCCGTCACGTACAAGAAGGACATCGAAGCCAGTCTGAACGAGCAGATCGCCCGGATCGACGAACTTCTCACTGCCCAGCTCAATGAGGTGATGCATCACCCGAAGTTCAAAAAGCTGGAAGCATCGTGGCGAGGTCTTCGGTACCTGGTTTCCCAAACGGAAGTCGGGCCCATGCTGAAGATCAAGGTGATGAGTCTCTCGAAAGAGGAACTCATGGAAGACCTGACTTCGGGCAAGGCCGAGATGGCCGTGGACCGCAGCGCCATGTTCAACAAGGTCTACCAGGAAGAGTTCAACCAATACGGCGGCACCCCTTACGGCGCCCTGATTGGAGACTACGAGTTCGACCAGTCCGGTCAGGATACCAAGCTCCTCACCAGAGCCTCGGAGCTTGCTGCCGCAGCCCACTGCCCGTTCCTGTCGGCGGCATCCCCCGAAATGCTCGGGTTTTCGAGCTTCACTGAGCTTCGGAACGTTTATGAGTTGGAAAGCGCCTTCGAGGGAGTACGGTATGCCCAGTGGAGGGCGTTCAGGGAGAGCGAAGATTCCCGTTATGTGGCTCTGACCATGCCCCGGATGCTCATCCGAGAGCCGTTCGGGCCCGATACCGTACCCGTGAAGGAGTTCGATTTCCGGGAAGAAGTTACCGGACGCGACCACGAGAAATACCTTTGGGCGAATGCCGCTTGGGGACTGGGAGCTTCGGTCACCAAAGCCTTCGCCGAGAGCGGATGGTGCGCCCGGATCCGTGGGGTGAATTCCGGGGGCAAGGTGGAAGGCCTCCCGACCCACACCTTCGAAACGGACTCGGGGGATCTGGCCATGAAGTGCCCCACCGAAACCCTGATCCCTGAGGATCAGGAGTTCGAGCTCGCCAAACTGGGTTTCGTTCCTCTCACCAACGAAAAGAGCACGGCGAACGCGGTTTTCTTCAGTGTTCAATCGGCCCAGAAACCCAAGGAATACACGGGCCCCGGAGGCGACGTGGCCACAGCCAACGCCGTCCTCTCCGCCCAGCTTCCCTACTTGTTTGCGGCGTCTCGTTTCTCCCACTATTTGAAAAAGATGGTCCTGGAATGGGTCGGCGCGTATTCGACCAAAGCGGAGTTGCAGAGCAAGCTCCAGAACTGGATCGGGGAATACGTTCTTAAAGGCGAGGGGGCAGCGGAGTCGGAGAAGGCGAAAAAGCCCCTCTCCGAAGCCCGGATCGATGTTGTTGAGAACCCCAGAAAGCCTGGGACATATCAGGCGGTCGCGTTCCTGAGGCCGCACTTTCAACTGGATGCGGTGGATTTCTCCATGCGGCTGGTGGCCGATGTGCCTGAGGCCACGTCATAAAGAGAAAAGGACCGATCCCTTTTTACGAAACGGTGTGACACCTGGTTCCGGGTTGACACGGACTACTCTTTGACGGGGAGGACTCCATGGAGGGAAAGTGGGATGCATATCTGACGGTTGAAGGCGTAACCGGTGAGTCGGAACGAGCGGGGCACGAGGAAGAAATCGAGCTCCTCTCGTTCTCCTTCGGCGCTTCGAATCCTTCCAGCATCGGAACTGGAGGGGGCGGGGGAATTGGAACGGTGGATATCCAATCCTTCACCTTCGAAAAGCACACCGACGCTGCCAGTGCAGACATGTTCAAGCACTGCTGCTCCGGGAAGCATTTTCCGAGTGGGAAGGTTACGCTGTACAAAGCCGGTGGCGATGGAGGCGCCGTGGATTACCTCATCTTCGAATTCGGAGAGATCTACGTGGACGACATCCAATGGTCCGGTACAGCGGGCGGCGGAATTCCCACGGAGGTCGTATCCTTCTCCTTTGCGAAGATCGTGGTGACCTACAACCAGCAGGACTCGGCTGGTGCGAAAGCCGGTTCCTACATGGGATCCTGGAACTTGAAAACGAAGGAACCCTAAGACGATTCAGGTCCCGGGCGGGCCTCAAGACAGCTAGGTGACGACCACTTCGGGGGAAAGGATCCTTCGTGGAAGCGGAGCGTCTTTACAAAGAGGGGAGACTGGGAGACGCCGTCGCCAGTTTACAGGAGGAGTTGCGCTCAAACCCTCAAGACGTCCCACGCCGGACCTTCTTGTTCGAACTCCTCCTCTTCCAGGGTGAGTTCGACCGGGCACGAAAGCAGCTGGATGTGATCGAGGTTGCAGACCCGGCATCTTATCTGGGCACCGCCTACCATAAACAACTCCTGAGTGCCGAAGAACGGCGGCAGGAGATGTTTCAGAAGGGCACCGTTCCTGAACGAGAGGAGGAGGAGAATCCGGTTTCCGGGACCCTCAATGGTGAACCCTTTGAGAAGTTGTACGATTCAGATTCCCGCATTGGTCCCCGGTTGGAAATGTACGCCGGGGGCCAGTACGTGTGGGTTCCTTTTTCGGAGTTGGCCGTCGTTCGGATCTCTCCTCCGAAACTCCTGAGGGACCTCTTTTGGGCTTCGGCAGAAATTGAGAGCCGAGAACGCATTGAAGACGAAGCCAGAGAAGTGCTCCTGCCAGCAATGACCGCGCTGTCCTGGCAGAGCACAGATGAAGAGGTCCAGTTGGGGCGAGTTACCGAATGGTGGGAAACCGAATCCGGAGATGGGATCCCCGCCGGGCAGAAGATCCTTTTGGTAGACGACGAGGAATTCCCTTTCCTCGAGGTCCGTGAACTCATCATAGACCATTCTTGACTCGGCCGTTTCCTGACGACGGCCCTCTATTCGGACTCCCATGGCGCTCAATGAGAACCTGCGGCTTCCAGATCTGCTCGCGCCAATCCCGGGAGACAGCCCGGTAGGGCCCGACCTCAAGTATTCCAACGAGTTCAGCGAGATCGAATGGGCTCACAGCCAGGGACAGGATGCGGTCCCACCCACAACACCTCCGGGATTCCCGGGCGGAGAGGCTGAGGAGCATTTTGGCCGGGTGATAGAACTCGGCGAAGATTTTCTGTTGAACAAGTCAAAGGACCTGCGTGTGGCGTCCTTTTTGACCAGCGCGTTCCTTCGCGTCGGGAGGGGGGAGGACGAAGATCCCGCCGGAGCTGCCTGTTTCAAGGGCCTGTCCTTCGGCCTCCAGTTGCTTCGTGGTCTGATGGGAGATTATTGGGAAGACCTCCATTCCAGTATTCCGGCCAGGGTAGCGGTCCTTGGAGTCCTCGGATCCGACGCGTTGGCCATTCCCGTTCGACTCGTTCCCCTGACGGAATGGGGCCACACCTACTTCCAGTTCAAGGACTGGTCTCGTGACGCCGTTCCGGAGATGGCCCCATCCGATGAGAATACGCTTTGGGCTGGGAACTTCGAGGCGGGGCTGGCTGACACGGACAAGGAGTTTTACGAACGCCTGGCGGCAGCACTCGAAGAGTGCTTGGAAAGCTTGGATGGTTTGGAGGTCTTCTGCAAAGAGAAATTCGGCGAGGCCGGGGAACCGCCCCCCAGGTTCCGGGATCTGAAAACCGCACTCGAACAAACCTCTTCGGCCGTGGCCCAGCTGCTCGAGAAGAAGGCGCCGCCCCCTCCGAAACCGGAGCAGGCACCAGAGCCCACCGCACCCGAAGCGGTACCGGAGGCGACAGCGCCTAATGCCGCAACGCCTGACGCCGCAGCGCCTGACGCGCCTCCCGCCACCTCCTCGGAAGGTGGGGTATCTGCCGAGTCACAAACGGCAGAACCCGCGGCGCCGAGTCCGGCAGCGGCTCCACCTCCTCAGCCCCCGCCGGCTCCTCGGAGCGCAGAACCACAGGAACCGGATCAGGCAATAGCGGTCATAGCCTCGGCCGCCCGGGTCCTCCGGAGGGACGACCCGAGGAGCCCAGTTCCCTATCTTCTGATCCGGGGACTCCGATGGGGTGAGATAAGGGCCGGAATGAGCGGGATCGAGCCCCAACTTCTCGAGGCGCCGACCTCGGATGACCGACGGCGCCTCCGGAGGCATTTCCTGGACGAGCAGTGGGAAGATCTCCTGGAGGCCTCAGAGGAGGTGATGGCTTCCGAGGCCGGGAGGGGTTGGCTGGACCTGCAACGCTACTCGATCCTGGCAGCCGATAAGCTCGGCAAGGACTATCACCCTGTTGCAGCCACGCTCCGGGGAGCTCTGAGATCACTTTTGGACGATCTCCCGGGCTTGGCTTCCGCCACTTTGATGGACGACAGCGCTGCAGCATCCTCTGAGACCTTGGCTTGGCTCACAGCCGCGGGTTTCGTCCAGGAGGAAGAGGAGGGTGAAATCCAACCCGATCCCGGCGACGATACCGATCCCGACCAGGCGAGAAGGGAGGGGGGGTTCGATCGGGCCAAAAAGCTGGTTCAGGGTGGTGATCCGGATGGGGCCATTCGCCTCCTCATGCGCCGGGCCGACAGAGAACGGAGCGAACGAGCCCGTTTCCTCACCAGAGCTGAAGCCGCCGCCATCATGGTCGGGAGGGGAGAGTTGGCTGTGGCTCGCCCCATACTGGATGGACTTCTCCAGGAGGTGGACGGGCACAACCTGGACGAGTGGGAGGCGGGAGAAGTGGTGGCAAGGCCCCTGGGCCTTTTGTACCGATGCCTCGATCCCGCCGAAGGTCCTCTAAGGCAGCAGATCTACCAGCGCATCTGTCGATTGGACCCATTATTGGCCCGGTCCATCGGGGAGGCCGAGCTTGGCTGAGCCCACCATCAGACACTCGGTTTTGGACCGTTTGATCGGTTCAGACAGAAAGTTGGACGGCACCCGGCCTAGGAGCTGGACCGAGTCATTGGACTTGGTGAAACGGTCCCTCCTCCGGGACCTCCAGTGGATTCTGAATACCCGTCAGGTCTCCGAGCCAGTGGGTGAGCGCTATGATCTACTAAGCGAGTCGGTATTCAACTTTGGACTTCCGGACATCACATCCCTCAGTGCCGATTCCGCTGAAACCCCGGGGCGGCTGCGACACTTCATCGAGGAGGCCATCGCGGCATTCGAGCCCCGCCTCACCGATGTCCGCGTCACACTCTCCGCCTCCGGAGACCGTAAGGATCGGCGAGTCCAGTTTCTCATCGAAGCCGACCTGAAATTGGATCCAGATCCACAGCGGGTTCAGTTCGATACGGTGCTCGAGGTTTCCAGCGGAAAGTTCGCAGTTTCAAATCACCAGGGT
>JBDHGR010000040.1:0-14896 GCA_039589815.1 Gemmatimonadota bacterium
ACTTCCCCTTCAGGCCGGCGCTCTCTACGCCGGAGGCCGGCTCCCGGTGTGGAGTCCCGAGGGTCCCGAGACCAGGTGGCGGCTTACGGTTCCGGTGCTGGAGGAGGGAGAGTATCGAATCCACTTCGTGGCCCGCCTGGACCCGAAGGCGCCCGAGCTACGGGTAGGGTGGGACGGAGAAGCCGCAGAACTGACCACCGGGGTCAGCAACGTGGAGCTGTTCCGTCCCTATCGGACCTTGCTCAGGAATTTCACCCTTCGACCCCTGCACCTCACCGCCGGGTCCCACACCCTGGAGTTCCTCTATGAGGGCGCCGATGCAGGCGTGGACCGGCCCGAGGTCGGTCTCGACTTCGTGTGGGTCCAGAAAGTGGGATGAGGAGAATGAACATGATCCGGCGTTTCTTCCCTATGCCCATCCGATCCTTGGCCCCAGCCTCAGGCCGAATCGTCTTGGCTCTGCTCACCCTGGTCGCTACAGCCTGCGGACCCGACGCCCAGGGCGGCCATGCCGGCACTCCGGAGGATCCTTGGGTCATCGGCATGAGCCAGTGCAACCTTGGTGAACCCTGGCGGGTCCAGATGGACGCCGACGTCAGGGCCGCCGCCGAAAGCCATCCCAACCTGCGGGTCATCTTCAAGGATGCCCAGAACAACTCCCTCACCCAGCGGGCCCAGGTGGAGGAGTTCGTTGAGCAGGGGGTGGACCTCATCATCATCAGTCCCAAGGAGGCGGCGCCTCTCACCCGCCCCGTAGCGGCGGCCTACCGGCAGGAAATCCCCGTCATTGTCCTGGACCGGGCGGTACAGGGAGAGGAGTTCACCACCTTCATCGGTGCCGACAACGTCCGCATCGGTAGAGAAGCAGGCGCTTGGATTCGGGAGAGGTTGGTGGACGGGGGAAAGATCGTGGAGCTGAAGGGGCTCATGACCTCTACGCCTGGGCAGGATCGGAATCGGGGCTTCCTGGAGGGGCTGGCCCTCGATGAGCACCCGGAGCTGGAGTTGGTCTTCACCGGGGAGATGCAGTGGCTGGAGCCGAACGCCCGCCGGGAGATGGAATCGGCCCTGGCCACCAATCCCCAGATCGACGTGGTCTACGCCCATAACGACCCGGGAGCCCACGGGGCCTGGTTGGCTGCCAGGGCCGCAGGCCGGGAGGAGGAGATCCTCTTCGTGGGCATCGACGCTCTCCCCCACGAGGGCCAGCAATACGTCCGGGAAGGCATCATGGACGCCACCTTCCTCTACCCAACCGGTGGGGAGGAAGCCATCCGGACGGCCCTGTCCATCCTCCGAGGGGAGGAAGTGCCGAAGACGATGGTCCTCGGCACCCGGCTCTTCACCAAGGACAACGTGGAAGAAGGGGGACAGCCCATCGGATGAGAAGGGACCACAGCTTCGATCCGCGGCCCTGAACCGTCACCCTGAGCGGCGTTCACGACGATACCAGGAGACACAACCGTGAAGCAGCGAATCGCATTGTTCTGGCCCGGCGACGGTCGCGACACCCCCAATCACCAGGCGCTCCCCAGCATCACCGAGGCCACCCTGCAGATGGAGGCCGCTCTGAAGAGGTTGGGCCGTGAATCGTACCGGATAGAAGGGTTTATCACCAAACCCCACCACTCCATCGAAAGGCTGGGACCCGTCCAGGACCCCATGATCGGGATCTGCGTGCATTGGTTCTATGGGCCCCACACCACCGAGGGGGTAATGGGGAAGGACAATCCCCTCCTCCTGGCCAGCAACTTCTCGGGCCAGTGGCCTGGGCTGGTGGGGCTCCTGAACACAGGGGCCTGCCTCGAGAGCCTGGGGCGACCTTTCTCCCGGGTGTGGACCGACGCCCGGGACTGGACCACGGACGACAGGTTCATGGCCAGCCTGGAGGAGTGGTGCTCCACCGGTGGCATCGCCTACGGTGAGGAGGACATCTCCTACGACGCCCCGGTGTCGGCAGGGGCGGCGGCGCGGGCCGCAAGCGTAGCTCGGCAATTCCAGGACCGGCGGGGCCTGATCCTGATGCTGGGCGACACCTCCATGGGAATGATCAACGGGTATTTCGGTCCCCGCCTCTTGAGCCGCCACGGGTTCACCGAACACAAGGTCGACCAGGCCTGGATCATCTCGAGGGGCAAGGACATCCCAGACGCCCGAATCGACGACGCCTTCCGCTTCGTGAATGACCGGGGAGTCACCTTCCACTGGGGCGAGCCCGGAGTGGAGGATTTCACTCAGGACGCCACCCGGGAACAGCTTCGGGACTATCTCGCCGTCCTGGATCTGATCGAGGAGTACAAGGCGGACTGCCTGGGTTGGCAGTATCAGTTGGGACTCATCCCCCTCCGGCCTCCTTCCGACTTCGCCGAGGGGCTCTTCAACTCCACCTGCCGGCCCGAATCCAACGGCGACAACATCATCTGCTCAACCGAAGCCGACCAGGGAAACGCCGTCCCCATGGAGATGATGAAGCGTCTTCTTCTGGCCAAGGAACTCCACCAAGCGGTGATGTTCCATGACGTGCGCTGGGGAGGGGAGCACGACGGGCGTTTCCTCTGGGTTCTGTTGAACTCGGGCTCCTGCGGCGCCTACGCTTTCAACCACGACCCGGACACGCTGGAAGGGGTCCACAGCTACCGGCAACCCGCCGGTTACTTCCCCATTCCCGGTGGAACTTTCGCCGGGGAAAGTCTGCCCGGTGGAATGACGTGGGCCCGGTGCTACATCAGAGACGAGGTCTTGTGGATGGACGTCGGCCAGGGTGAGGTAATCCAGCTTCCACCCGGAAAGCGGGACGCTTGGTGGGAGGGCACCACCCGCCAATGGCCCTTCATGGCCGCGGATCTGGGAATCGGCCGGGACACATTAATGGCTCACTACCTCTCCAACCACGTGGCGGTGGCATACGGAGACATCTTCGAGGAGATGGTGGCCCTGTCGAAGGAGATGGGGTTCAAGGTCCGGGTGCTTAGGGATGGTGCCTAGGTGAAGCCCGTCGGGGCAACGTAATCGAAAGGAGAAACCCCATGCCGTCCAAGAACCCGAACCGTAGATCCTTTCTTTCGACTCTGGTGGGAGGTGGCCTGGCCCTTCCCCTTCTCCATTCAGAGGACGGGGCCGCGGATGAAGTTTCCGGTACAGTCGAGCTTTTCTCGGGGACCGCAGGGCGACCATCCAAGCTGGCCAACCGCCCCCTGGTCCTGACGAGCAAAACCAATGCGGCAGTGCGGGAAGAGGTGACCGGCACGGCCTGGGAGATCCTTGCCGGTGGCGGCTCCGCCATGGACGCCGCCGAGAAGGGGACCAACGTGTCCGAGCTCGATCCCCGGGACCGGACGGTGGGCTACGGGGGCGATCCGAACGAGGACGGCTTTCACCAGCTCGATGCCTCGGTGATGAATGGCGCCGACGACAACAACATCGGTGCCGTGGCGGCGCTGGAGAACATCAAGACGCCCTGCTCGGTGGCCCGCCTGGTGATGGAGCGCACCGATCACTGGATGTTGGTGGGCAGGGGCGCCCTTCGGTTCGCGAAGATGCACGGGTTCGAAGAAGAGGATCTGCTGACGGAGGAGGCCAGGAAGAACTGGCTCAACTGGAAGGAAACGCTGAGCAACCGGGATTACTACTTTCCTCCGAAAAACCCTGAGAAACCGGAGGGGGGCGGCACCATCAACGTCCTCACCCTGGACGCCAATGGCGACATGGCCGGGGTCACCAGCACAGTGGGGCACCACTTCAAGATCGTGGGCCGGGTCGGCGACTCGCCCATCATCGGCGCCGGCCTGTACGTGGACAACGACATCGGAGCCGCCGGTGCCACCGGCCACGGCGAGGAGTGCGTAAAGGTCTCGGCCAGCCGGATGGTGGTGGAGAAAATGCGGGAGGGGCTCTCTCCGACTGAGGCCTGTCGTTCCCTATGCGAGGTCATGGCCTCACGCCATGGGGGACGCCCCATGTTCGGAATGAAACTGGTGGCCCTGAACAAGAGCGGTGAATACGGGTGCTGCGCCCTGCGTGGTCGCCTCGATGACGACGGCGCCGTCACGGGCCTGGGATTCTGCGTTCAGGACGCCGCAGGGTATCGCCTGGAACCGGGGGAAGCGGTGCTGCCACCCATGACCCAGGAGGAGTTGGACTCCATTCCCTGGCGGTAGGAGGAAACCGACGTGAGGACACTTCTGAGAGGACTTCCGCCGGCCTTTGGCCCGACGGCCTTCGCCGGTACGCTCCTTCTTGCCGCCCTCCCTCTGGGCCCTGCGCCTCCGGCATCAGCACAGACCTACGAACCCACCTGGGAGTCCCTCGATAGCCGGCCCATGCCCGGATGGTTCGAAGACGCCAGGTTCGGAATCTTCATTCATTGGGGAGTCTACTCCGTGCCGGCCTGGATCAGAGTGACCGAAGGTAGATACGCCTCGTATGCCGAGTGGTATTACGCCCGGGTCATGGGGGAGCTGAAGGGAGAGGAGGACTTCCATGAGCGGACCTTCGGAATCGACTTCGAGTACCGGGATTTCGCCCCAATGTTCACCGCTGAACTCTTTGATCCAGACCTCTGGGCGAGCCTCTTCGCCGAGTCCGGTGCCCGGTACGTCGTCCTTACCAGCAAACACCACGACGGCTTTTGCCTCTGGCCCACCCGGAGCCCCTTCAAGGAAGACTGGAACAGCATGGATGTGGGGCCGAAACGGGACCTGGTCGGAGACCTCACGGCCGCCGTCAGGGCCGAGGGCCTCCGGATGGGTCTCTACTACTCCCTCATCGAGTGGGAGACCAACCGGACGGGCCGCACATCAAGCGGACGTTTCATTCCCCAGGAAGCCATGGACCGATACGGGATCCCCATCGATCGCTACGTCGACGATCACGTGATCCCTCAGCTCCAAGAGCTGGTCACAGAGTATCAACCCGCAGTCATCTTCTCCGACGCGGGAGAGTGGGATCAGGACGAGGACTTCTGGAAGACCAAGGAGTTCCTGGCGTGGCTCTATAACAATGCGCCGAACAAGGACGAAGTGGTGGTGAACGATCGCTGGGCAAAGGGCATGGTGGGACAACACGGGGACTATTTCTCCAGCGAGTACCAGGACCTGGAGGGAGTGGGCGTTGACCATCCCTGGGAAGAGAGCCGGGGTATGGGCCGCTCCTACGGATACAACCGGGCCGAAAACATCAATCACTACCGCACGTCCAAGGAGCTGGTGCATGAATTGATCGACGTGGTCAGCCGGGGTGGCAATCTCCTCCTCAACGTGGGCCCCACGGCGGACGGTAGGATCCCGGTGATCATGCAGCAGCGTCTCCGAGACATCGGGTCGTGGCTGCAGATCAATGGAGAGTCCATCTACGGCACCCGGCCCTGGACGGAGAAGGCGTCGGCGGCCCTCTCCGGTGTCCGCTTTACCCGAAAAGGACCGGATCTCTACGTCCACCTTCTCGAGTGGCCCGAGGGCGAGATTCGTATCGACGGTCTGGGCCCGAGCGGAGGGCTCGACCGGATCGAAGGTTCCGACCGGATCGAAGGTTCCGGCCAGACCGGGGTGCCAGGTCCAGCCGCCAACCGCACTGTCATCCTTTTGGGCTATGAAGGCCCCATCGAATGGCGCGTGGAGGGCAACTCCGTCATGATCACGCCTCCCCTGATGTCTCCCGGCGAAGTGCCGAGTCCTTATGCCTACGTGTTCAAGATCAGCGCCGGGTTGCAGGCACCCTGATTGGGGACATAAGGAAAGGTGCTCTTGGGTTGACCGTGATCAGGCCGGGGGAGCACCAGCGTGAGGGCATGTCCAGGGCGCCCTACCCTTCGTTCGGCCCCTACCTCCCCTCCCCCCTCGGCGTAGCATCGGCATCGAGATCGCCCATAGCATACTGGATTCCAGCCAGCCAATGGCGCAGGATGGCGGGGTCGGTGAAAACCTCGAACCGATGGCCCAGGGAAGAGTAGAACACTCGCCCGGAACCCTCCTCCCGGATCCAGCTTACTGCAAAGTCCAGGTCCGGACGTTGAACCCCATCCCGTCCCAGATCGAGGGATGCCGTATCCAGGGAAATGAGGACCCGCTGACGCTCCCGGGAGTATGGATCGCGGAATTGGTAGATCTCATCGGCGACGACGTGGCGGGAGTCATCGAAGGATGCCGTGATGGGATGATCAGCTTCCTCGATCAGGAGTGTGACTGATTCGTTCCAAGGGTGGTTTACGAAGTAACCGCCCATCATCTCCCCGAACTCGGGCCATTCGTGGAAACCGTCCGTGGCCGCGTGGAGGCCGACCACCCCGCCACCATTCCGGACAAAAGCGAGGAGGCTGGCCCGAAGGGCCGGGTCGCTGAACGGTTCGCCCGTATTGTTGTTGAAGAGCACGGCATCGAACTCTCCAAGACGGTCGGCCTGGAACATGGTGGTATCGCTGCTCATCACCGCTCTGAAGGCCCCGCTCTTCTCACCCATTCGAGTGATGGTGAAATCCACCCAGGGGATGCTTTCATGAAGGAAGCCCTTGGAGAGATTGAAAATGAGCAGGGAACGCTCCTCCCTCGCAGGAACGATAGGTCCATTGGGAAGGGCCGCTTCGATGTCGGCTCGCTGGGCTGGCGTGATCCCCGACTCCGAGGCCAGGGTATCTGCAACGTTCGGGGCCTCGGTTTGCCCGCAACCGGCCAGAATCACCGTGACTCCGAGAGCTACCACTCCGGCCATGCGTGGGACTCGTTTCATAGGAATCCTCCGGGTCTGTTACTTATCGAACTGGCCATCGAAGGCGATGTCCGAGGGTGTGAAGTCGACGGCGCGGACAAATTCGCAAGCCTCGGTGGCCCCCTCGACGCGGTCCATGCCGGCGTCTTCCCACTCGACGCTGAGCGGACCGGAGTATCGAATGACATTCAGGGCACGGATGATGCCCTCGAAGTCGACTTCACCGCGGCCGAGACTGCGGAACATCCAGCCACAGCGCGGATCGCCGAGGTCGAGATGGCTGCCGAGGATACCCGACTCGCCGTCGAGCTGGATCGCCGCGTCCTTCATGTGCACGTGGAAAATCCGCTTCGGGAACGCCTGAATGAACTTCACCGGATCGACGCCCTGCCAGAACAGGTGCGACGGGTCGAAGTTGAACCCGAAGGCGGGGTGGTTCTTGACCGCCGCCAGGGCGCGACGCGTGGAGTGGATGTCGAACGCGATTTCTGTTGGGTGGACTTCGAGGGCAAACTTGATCCGGCTGTCCTTGAAGACGTCGAGGATCGGCGTCCACTTCTTGGCGAAGAAATCGAACCCGGCCTGGATGTCGGCTTGGCTGGCGGGCGGGAAGTTGTAGACCATGTGCCAGATCGAGCTGCCGGTGAAGCCGTTGACGACCGGGACGCGGAAGTTCTTCGCGGCCCGAGCGGCGTTCTTCATCGACCGGATGGCCCACTTCCGCTTGGCCTCGGGATCGCCGTGGGTTTTGGACGGAGCGAACTGATCGGTCCGAGCGTCGGTATTGGGATCGCAGACGAGTTGGCCCTGTAGGTGGCAGCTGAAAGACCAGCACCCCAGGCCATATCTCTTCAGCAGAGCTCGGCGGTCGGCGCAGTACGTCTTGCTCCCGGCGGCCCTGTCGATATCGAAGTGATCGCCCCAGGTCGCCAGCTCGAGGCCGTCATAACCCATGTCGGCGGCCATCTCACACATCGTTTCAATGGGCAGGTCGGCCCATTGTCCGGTAAAGAGCGTAACCATGCGTGCCATAATCGTCTCCTGAAAACGAAGTACGTCAGAAGAGTGATGCTATCGGATATTGATCCATTTGCCTTTGGACCTCACGACCGCTTCGATGAACTTCATCCCCGCAACTCCGTCGTGGACTGTGGGAAAGTCCAGGGAGAGCGGATCGGCCTTTTTGCCCGCGATGCGGGCACGAATGGCCTCGCCGGCCCGCATGTAGAGGTTGGCGAAAGCTTCGATGTAGGCTTCGGGGTGGCCGGTGGGGATGCGCGAATTCAGCTCGGCGGCCGGTGAGGCGTCGGCCACATAGGCTGCTCCGCGCTCCCAGGTCTCCTTCGGCGCGTCGATCGGTTTGACGGTGAGCTGGTTGGGATGCTCCTGGTGCCACTCCAGCGAACCGTTGTCGCCATAGACCCAGATCGCGAGGTCGTTCTCATCGCCGACCTGTACCTGAGAGGCGGTCAGCACCCCCTTGGCGCCCTTGTTGAACCGCATCAGGACGTTGCCGTCGTCGTCGAGCTTGCGACCCTTCACGAAGGTGGTCAGCTCGGCGCATACCTCCCGGATCTTCAGACCGGAGATGTACTCGGCCAGGTTGGCCGCGTGCGTGCCGATGTCGCCCATGCATCCCGCTGATCCGGCTAGTTTGGGGTCGGTCCGCCAGGCGGCCTGAGGTTGGCCGGTCTTCTCCAGCGCCCGCATCAGCCAGCCCTGGTGGTATTGCACGATGACCTTGTGGACCCTGCCGATACGCCCGGCACCAACGAGGTCCTTGGCGAGCTTGACCATCGGATACCCAGTGTAGGTGTGGGTGAGCATGAAGATCTTGCGGGTCTTTCCGACGATCTCCTTCAGGGCCAGGGCTTCTTTGACGTCCATGGTCATGGGCTTTTCGCAGACGACGTGAAAGCCGGCTTCGAGAAAGCCCTTGGCGATGGGGAAATGGTACTTGTTGGGCGTGGTGATCGAGACGAAGTCGATGCGCTCGTCTTCCGGTAGGGAAAGCTCGCCGAGGATCATGTCCTGATACGTGTCGTATACGCGTTCCCGGGGCAGATAGAGCATACGTCCCATCTCTCGCGACTGTCTCGGATCGATGTCGAACGCGCCGGAAACGAGCTCGGTTTCGCCGTCCATTCGAACCGCCTTGCGGTGAACCTCACCGATAAAGGCGTTCGGCCCGCCACCGACCATGCCCATACGAAGCTTGCGGCTGAAGATTGCGTGTTTCTTGGCCATGCTGATCTCCCCTCCGGTCGTTTGGCATGAAGGAACCCCGCGGCCTCCCGCCGCCTGCGAGTCGTACCACCACTCCGTTCTTGTCTGACGGACTCGCTCAATATCAGGGGGTGGAGTGGATTTGCACATATGCGATCGGGTCGCCGGCCTGTGGCTTGCCATGACCAGTCCCCCGGAATACGATTCCGCCTACCCCCTTGGATTTCACGGGCAGTGTGCTTCCAGCCGGACCAACTGGCGGCTGATGCAGTCCAAACCGGATCAGGAGAGCGTCATGAAGACGCGACGTCACTTTCTGCGGGACTCCAGCATCGTTGCCGGCGGGGCACTCGTATTCCCGAACGTCGTCGGGGCGCACGGGTGGAGGGTGCCGCCCAGCGACCAGATCCGCGTCGGCGTCATCGGGTGCAAAGGAATGGGCTTCACAGATCTGCGTTCGATCCTCAAGGTACCGGAGGTGGAGTGCGTGGCCCTCTGCGACGTGGATGCTTCCGTTCTGAATGGACGCGCCGACGATGTCGAGGAGGAAACCCAGCTCCGCCCTACACTCTATTCCGACTTCCGTGCACTTCTCGAGGATCCGGATATCGACGCGGTGATCATCGGCACACCGGACCACTGGCACTGCCTCATCATGGTCGCGGCCTGCGAGGCTGGAAAAGATGTGTACGTCGAAAAACCCTTGGCCAACTCAATCGGTGAGTGCGGGTTGATGGTCCAAGCAGCGGAGCGATTCGGCACGGTGGTGCAGGTTGGGCAGTGGCAGCGGAGCGGGGACCATTGGACCGAGGCTGCTCAACACGTGCAGTCTGGCGCCATCGGGCGAATCCGACTCGTAAAAGCCTGGGCATATCAGGGTTGGATGGGGGACATACCCGTGAAACCCGATGAACCGGTCCCGGATGGGGTCGACTACGACATGTGGCTCGGGCCGGCACCTGGGCGGCCGTTCAACCCAAACCGCTTCCACTTCAACTTCCGCTGGTTCTGGGACTATGCGGGCGGGCTCATGACCGACTGGGGTGTGCACATGATCGACATGGTGCATTACGCCATGGGCGACGCTGGCCCAAAGAGTGTAATGGCCAACGGAGGCAAGTTTGCCTATCCCGACGACGCGTCCGAAACCCCGGACACCCTGCAGGCGGCGTTCGAATTCGACGACTATTCGATGCTCTGGGAACACGCCACGGGAATCGACCTCGGACCGTACCAGCGCAACCACGGCGTCGCGTTCATAGGAAACAAGGGCACGGTCATCGTCGATCGGGGCAAATGGGAAGTCCTGCCAGAGATCGAAACCATCGATGACCAAGAGAAGTACCTGACGACGCCCCTTCCCATCCAGCCCAGGAGGGACGATGGCGGTCTCGACGCCCACATGGCGAATTTCGTCGAGTGCATCAAGACCCGGGAACAGCCCAGCTGTAACGCTGCGGTCGGTGCCCGTGCGGCCGTAACGGCCCATCTCGGGAACATTGCCTTCAAGACGGGCCGGCGGCTGACATGGGATGACGCAAAGCAGTCGTTCCTCGACGACTCGGAAGCCGATTCGCTGCTCTGGCCCGCGTATCGGTCACCCTGGACTCTCCCCACGATATGAGCCTACGAATGAGCCTCCGGCGAGGCCGACCCACCGCCCTCATCGTCGCCCTACTGGCGGCAGGCACCGGTTGCGCTGACCGGCAGGAGTCCGGCGATACTCCCGAGGCCACAGAATCGGAGGAGATCTCCGAGGCTTCGCCCCAACGCCCCGAGGACACCGAGGTATGGGAACCGGAGCCGAGAATGGTGACGTCCGGTCGGGAGGACACCCCTCCCTCGGACGCAACGGTCCTCTTCGACGGAACCGACCTCACGGGATGGACCCACGAGGACGGGAGGGAGGCGGAATGGCACGTCGAGGACGGCGCAATGACCGTCGCGCCGGGAACAGGCAGCATCCGGACCCGCCAGGGCTTCGGCGACGTCCAACTCCACATCGAGTGGCGCACGCCGGCTGAGATTGTCGGTGACGGCCAGGGACGAGGCAACAGCGGGGTTTTCCTCATGGAGCGGTACGAGCTCCAGGTCCTCGATTCCTACGAGAACCGGACCTATTCCAACGGGCAGGCCGGCTCCGTCTACAAGCAGCATATCCCCCTGGTTAATGCGTCCCGGGCCCCCGGCGTGTGGCAGAGCTACGACGTGGTGTTCATCGCCCCGCGTTTCGCTCCGGACGGGGCTCTGGTCAGCCCAGCCTATATGACCGTCTTCCACAACGGCGTTCTCATCCAGAACCATGTCGAGCTCCAGGGCCCCATGGTCTTCATCGGCCTGCCGGAGTACGAACCGCACAGCGACCGGGAGCCGATTCTCCTCCAGGACCACTCCAACCCTGTGAGCTTCCGGAACATCTGGGTTCGTGAGATCTCGGTAGCCCCCTCGATGGAGGGATCCTAGGAACCTGAATTCAAAGGAGATCGGACCGACACTCATGAACAGCCACGCCACGCTCCTTCTTCTCCTGCTCGCTGCGGTCGCCGCGTGCTCGCCGCCGGCCGAAATCCGACTCTCTGCCTTGTTCACGGATGGTGTCGTCCTCCAACGAGGCGTTGAAATCAACGTGTGGGGAACCGCCCGCCCCGGCTCGAAGGTCGAGGTGACCCTGGGAGACAGGGAGGGCGCATCCACGACAGATGCGGGCGGCCAGTGGTCCATGAGCTTCCCTGCGATGGAGGCGGGAGGCCCCCATGGGATGGTGATCAAGGGCTCTGGTTACGAGGAGCACATCCAGGACGTGATGATCGGGGACGTTTGGGTGGCGTCGGGGCAGTCCAACATGGAGTGGCTGGTTTCTGCCTCGAGAGATTCGGAAGCGGAGATTGCCGGGGCGGACGATCGCCTGATCCGCCACTTCAAGGTTCCACACATCTGGTCGGAATCCCCAGTCGATACGGTGGTGGGCGGGCCGTGGACCTACGCTGTTCCCAGGCAGGTAGGGGACTTCTCAGCCGTCGCGTACTTTTTCGCCAGGGAACTCCGGGAGCACGTGGACGTGCCCATCGGCATCCTCAACACGTCGTGGGGCGGCAGTCGAATCGAACCCTGGATGACACCCGAGGCCTTGGGATACGACCAGGGTCAGGTCCAAGCCGTGTTCGACGCGGAACGCCAGGTCGTCGAAGAGGCCCTGGCGGCAATCAGGGAACGGGTCGGATCGATCCCCCTCGAGGATGAAGGGCTGGTGGAGGGACACGCAGTCTGGGCGGAGCCGGAGCTCGATGAATCAGACTGGACCTCGGTGGCGGTTCCCTCGCCTTGGGAGAGCCAGGGGTTCGAGGGGGTAAACGGGATCGCCTGGTACCGGAGTTCTTTCGACCTGACCGCCGAAGAAGCCGCCGGTGGCGTACTCCTGGGACTCGGACAGATCGACGATTCCGACCGCACCTGGGTCAACGGAACCGAGATCGGCGGAACCGAGGCCGCACGGGAGGTGGCCCGGGAGTACACCGTGGAATCCTCTGCCTTGCGGGCAGGACGGAACGTCGTTGCGATTCGTGTCGAGGACACGGGCGGAAACGGCGGGATTCTCGGGTCACCGGATCAACTCTTCGTTCAGCTCGGGCAGGAGCGCCGGCCCCTATCCGGTACCTGGGCTTTCCGCCTGGGTGAGGTCCGCGTGGCCGGATCCGCCAAGAACCGGGTACCTCTGGTGCTCTACAACGCCATGATCCACCCGCTGTTGCCCTTCCCGATAAGGGGAGTGATCTGGTATCAGGGCGAATCAAACGCCAACGCCGGGGATGAGGACGCCTTTGTTTACCGGGACCTCTTCCCCGCCATGATCGAAGATTGGAGAGCGCGTTGGGGAGTGGGGGATTTCCCCTTCCTTTGGGTCCAGCTGGCCAACTTCATGGCCCCCGACGCACAGCCGGCCGAAAGCGGCTGGGCACTCCTCCGGGAATCTCAGTCTGCCACCCTTTCAGTGGCGAACACGGCCCAGGCCGTCATCATCGACATCGGGGAAGCAGACGACATCCATCCGCGGAACAAACAGGATGTAGGACTGCGGTTATCGCTTTCGGCGCGGCACATAGCCTTCGGAGAGGACATCGTCTACTCCGGTCCGACCTATGCCAACCACCGCGTATCCGGCGGGCGTATCACCATTGAGTTCGACCACGTAGGGCAAGGACTCGTCGGCCGCTCCAGTGACGGCACCGCTGGGCCCGGGATTCCACTCGGTGGCTTCTCCGTGGCAGGCGCCGACGGCCGGTTTGTTTGGGCTGATGCCCGCATCGAGGACGCCACGATCGTCGTGTCGAGCCCGCTCGTACCGTCACCTGTCGCCGTACGGTACGCCTGGGGGAACAACCCCGACCGGGCCAACCTCTACAATGCCAACGGCCTGCCCGCCTCCCCTTTCAGGACGGATAGGTGGTGAACATCCGCAATACCATGATCCGGTGGACCGTACCAGGCCGCCGTTGGACCTCGATTCTCCTCGTTTTCGCCTCTTCCGTCTACTTCGGATTGGCGTGTGGCCGAGACAGGCGCGGCGCGGCCGACACGGACCGGCCGAACATCGTCCTCATCCTCGCTGACGACATGGGCTACGGCGACCCCGGGTCCTACAACCCCACGTCCGGGATTCCGACGCCGAACATCGACGGGCTTGCCGATGAAGGGATGCGTTTCACCGACGCCCATGCTCCAGCCGCGGTATGCACGCCCACACGCTACGGCATTCTCACCGGACGGTACGCCTGGAGAACCTCGCTGAAGAGCGGTGTGCTGGGGGGATACTCGCCGGCACTTATCGAAGAGGGCCGGGTGACGGTAGCGTCGCTTCTCCAGGGCCAAGGGTACCGGACGGCTGCCGTGGGCAAGTGGCACCTGGGACTCGGGTCCGGAGAACGAACGGACTACAGCCAGCCCCTTCGCCCCGGACCGAACGCGGTCGGCTTCGAACACTTCTTCGGGATTCCCGCCTCACTGGACATGACGCCCTACGTCTACGTTGAAAACGAAGGGCTGGTGGAGGCCCCGACGGATTCCGTTCCCGAGAGCGGGGAGCGGCGGTATGGTGGCGATGGGTTCTGGCGGGGTGGTCCCGCCGCACCGGGGTTCCGCCACATCGACGTGCTGCCCACCATCACCGATGAGGCGGTGGAGTTCATCGAAGGCCAGGAGGGTTCGGACCGCCCGTTTCTCCTCTACTTTCCTCTCTCCGCACCTCACACTCCGTGGCTTCCCACCGCCGAGCATGCAGGTCGAAGCACCGCCGGCCCGTACGGTGACTTCGTCACGCAAGTTGATGCCGCCATCGGATCCGTCCTCGATGCCCTGGATCGCACCGGACTCGACGACAATACCATTCTCTTCGTCACCAGCGACAATGGTGCCCACTGGCTGGCGTCAGACATCCGGGAGCACGGACACCGTGCAAATGGCCCACTCCGGGGCCAGAAGGCGGATATCTGGGAAGGCGGACACAGGGTCCCCTTCATTGTCCGGTGGCCGGGTCGCATCGCTTCCGGCACCTCCAGCGACGAGACCATCAGCCATACCGACCTATTGGCCACGGTGGCGGATATCGTGAGGGCCACGCTGCCGGGAGACGCCGGAGAGGACAGCTACAGCCTCCTTCCCGTCCTCCTCGGCGAGTCGTCGGTGAGCCCCCTCAGGGAAGCCACGGTTCACCATTCCCTGAGCGGCATGTTCTCGATCCGACAGGGCCCTTGGAAGCTTATTCTGGGTCGCGGGTCAGGGGGATTCACCGAGCCTCGGTCCCTCGAGCCGGGCCCTGGCGAACCGGAAGGGCAACTCTACAACCTCGACGATGATCCCGGGGAAACAGTCAACGTCTATGACGCATACCCGGACGTCGTCGCAGGATTGGGGGCGCTTCTGGAGGAATATCGGGAATCGGGGCGAAGCGCTCCCATCCCCGACGGCAGTGGAGTTC
>JBDHGR010000041.1:0-14871 GCA_039589815.1 Gemmatimonadota bacterium
CCTGATACCTTCCTCCAAAAGCTCCAGTGCCCGGTCCCATTCTCCTAGCGCCACAAACACCTGGGCTTCTCGAAGGGGGTCATGCGAGGGATGGACATCCTCCACGATGGCCCGGGCATAATCGGTGTTTCCGGCCAGTGCATGGAGACGGGCCAGTTGGAGAATGACGTTCGGCCAGGGCTCGAGCTCGAAGGACCGTCCCACGGCCTCGATGCCTTCCTCCAGACGCCCCATTTCGGCATACGTCTCTCCCAGCGCGGACCAACCATAGGCAAAAGTCGGCTCCCGCTGGGTAAGGGCCTCCAGTTGAACCAAGGCTCCTTCGTAATCCCGTGCCAGATACAAGACCCATCCGTGGTTCGCTGCGATCATACGTGAGAGGGGATCCAAACCTCGAGCGAAGCGGATATGAGTCTGGGCGTCATCGAAATACCCTTGTTTTGCAAGGAAAATGGCGTACCAATGGTGCCCGGTGGCGTAGTCAGGTGATAACTCCAAGGCCCTTTGGAATTCGGCGAAGGCTTCTGCACCGTCTCCTCGGGACTCCAGGACACTTCCCATTGCAGTATGGGCTTCCCCCAGCAGGGGGTTGAGGGTCAGCGCCCTTTCAAGGGCTTCCTCGGCGTTGGGAAGGGCCTCTTCCGAACGCAGGAAATCCCATGACAGGAGGGTGAGGTAAACGTTCGCGACGCCCACATAGGCTAGGGCATAAAGTGAGTCCAAAGCGATAGCCTCTTCAAAAACACCCAGGGCCCGTCTCATGTCCGGTTCGGTTCGTTGATTCCATAGAAAACGCCCTCGTAGATAGAGTTCGTACGCCTCCAGGTTGTCCGTGGGAGATCGGGAGATCTCGGCCCTTTCCTCCTCGGTAAGCGTGGTTCTCAACCTTGCCGCCACGGAGTCTGCGATCCGACTCTGAACGGCAATGAGGCTGTCCAGGACCAGGGGATGGTCGTAATCCGCAGACCAGACGTGTTCGTCATCTCCACGGATCAGCTGGGCGGTGAGCCGCACCAAACCTCCGACGATTCTGGCGCTTCCCTCCAGGAAATATTCCGCGCCCAACAGAGCGGCCATCTCTGGGACGGTTGGACGATCTTCACGGAACTGCATCACCGAAGATCGGGAGATCACCCTCAGCGAAGAAATCCGGGAAAGTTTGGAGAGGATCTCCTCGTGTATGCCATCGGCAAAGTAGGCGTCTTCGGGATCCGGGCTGAAGTTTTGAAAGGGGAGAACAGCCACCGTCAACCGACCATCGGCCTCGATGGATGAGGCCGTGAACTCGGTGGGGTCGTCGGCCTGGGCAGAAGGCCGGGCGACAGAGAGGACCCCTCCGGCGATCACCAGGAGTGCTGCGATGATCAATAACTCTGGGCCGCTAACCCGCTGACGACCCTCTTCGCCGTGATACCAGACGAGGACCAGGGTCAGGAGAAACCCGAAGAAGAGGAGAATGAACGCGCCCTGCTGAATCCCCTGGGAAAGGCCCCAAGCCTCGGAGAGAATGTCCATTACCTGGAGGATGAACCAGGCTCCGGCCAGATAGGCGAGGCCCCACTGAACCAAACGTTGTCTGCCGAATCGATTGAGCGCCCGCCCGAAAATGGCCTCGGGGCTTCCCGGTTTGCGGGGGTCCTGGGATCGGGACACAAATCCGGCAGCCCCGGCCCCGCCATCCGAGGACGCTTCGGTGGCTCTGGTGGTCTGAGCCGGAACAGCCCCGGGTTGTGCCGGCTTCGCAGGAGGAGTTATGGAATCCGTGGGCGATGCCGGGGTCAGGGGTTCCGTCTGCGGTGGCGTGGCTACCGGGCCCGCGGCCTCGTGTCGTAGTCGTTCTTCCAACTCGGTCACGGCCGGGTCCGGGTCTGCTTCGAATTCTTCCCTCAGCAGCGTGGTGTGGACCCGTGCGTACCGCAGGGCACCTGCCCGATCTCCTGCCGCAGCGAGGGACTCCATGAGTGCCAAGGCGATTCTGGAACTGAAGGGGTCTGTGACTGCGAGCTGTTGCCACCAGTCAGCCGCCTCTGTCAGCTCTCCCTTCTCAGCTGCCGCAGTTGCCAATCCCTCCAAGGCCTCCGCGTAGAGTGCCGCCAGCCGATCCCTCTCACCGTCAGCCCATTTCTCGAACTCAGGGGCGTCCTTGACATGAACCCCCTCGAGATAAGGGCCGGCATAAAGTGAAACTGCCTCTTCGAGGTCTCCGGCTCTCACCGCGCTCTCGAACTCCAGCGCGTCGACGGAGACGGCCTCTTTGTCGAGGCGGAGGTCATCACCGACGGCGGAAACGGATTCTTCCCCCAGCTCCTTCTTGATGACATAGAGGGCGTTGGAGAGGGCTTTTCGGGCTCGACCGGCGTCGAGGTCGGACCAGAGCAGAGCAAGAAGCTTGTCCCTGCTGACCAGACCGGTGGGCGCGCCGCTCAGAACCGCCAGGAAGGCGAGACGCTGTCGCTGAGCGATGGCTCCTCCCAGGGGTCCGTCCGGACCCACAACGGAAGCTCCACCAAGGAGTTGTAGGCGATGCATGCCGGTTCCGGTTCAGGATCGGGCAAAAAAACACCCTAAACCTCACCCACAAACATTTCTTCCTCATCCCGAGAAAAGCAAGTAATTCCGCGACGATGCGGCCGAACCGACTTCACCGTTTCCGTCGGGTGATAATCAGGTGATAGGGGCAAGAAAGCCCGATGATACCCGCCTTCTATGGTTCACCCACAAGCGCGGGCCATGCGGTGCTCGCCAGGTGGAAAGAAGAGATCAAAGGAGGACTGGAAATGGACACGAAGCGGAAGAAAACGATGAAACTGAGCCCGCTCTTCCTCCTCATTCTAGCGGCGTGTGACTACGACGTCACCGGGCCGGATTTGGGCCCCGGACCCATCGATATCGATGTGGACCCCCACCCCTATCAGGCGTCGGCTCAGTTCTCCTTCGACGTGGCGCTTGCCGGCCAGACCACTGTCCGGCTGAAGGGCTTCAACGGAAAGGTTCAGTTCACTGGGTCCGATGACCCAATGGCCTTCCAGGTCTCCGGAGAACGGCGTATACGTTCCGAGAGCCAGGAAGATGCCGATGCCCATCTTTCAATGTTGCAGATCCGTTTGGAAGAGGGCCCTGACGAAGTCCTGATCGAAACCGAACAGCCACAAAACGATCCCCGGAACTACGAGGTGGAGTACACCGTCAGTCTTCCGAGGCATATGAAGGTCTATGTGAAGAGCATCAATGGTGAGGTTTTCCTCGAAGGGATGGCCGGGGACGCATACGTCGATCTGGTCAACGGAAAGATTGAAGCTGACCTGACCCTTCCACCCGGTGGGACCGTGGACCTCTTTACTACCAACGGAGGAATCGACCTCAAGATCCAGCGGGAGGCCTCCGCCCGGTTCGAAGCCACACTGTCCAACGGAATCATTTCCACTTCCAACCTCGACTTTCATGAGCAGGTGGTAACCTCTCGCTCGGTCACGGGGCGTTTGGGAGACGGTGCCGGACTCGTCAAGCTGGCGTTGGTGAATGGAGAGATCCGCGCACAAGGCAGGTAGGCCACGGAACCGTCCGATCCCTGGACTGCCGCCTCCATCCCGGCCCTCCCTCATTGGGAGGGCCGGTTCTTTTTGGCTCCCTCTCTATCATGGAACCCTAAGGGCCTTATTTTCCACCTTCATTTGACGAATCCGTCTCGGGAACCACCCGGAGATAGGACATAGATGGAAGACCAGAACGCCGAACCAGAGGATGCCGGGATCCGTCCCCCGGGGGAGTTGAATCCTCGCTCCGATCCCGCTCTCGATTTTCCGGACAAACGCTTCCAAGAGATGACCCACGGAGACTATGAAGCCCTGGGCTTCATGTCCGGCCTGGAGGTGCATCAACAGCTCGATACGGAGTCGAAACTCTTCTGCCGTTGCCCGGCTGGGCGGCGGGTCACGCGGGTAGATGCCGAGGTACTGCGGCATATGCGGCCCACTCTGAGCGAACTGGGCGAGTACGATGGCACAGCCCTCATGGAGTTCAAAACGCGAAAGGAGATCGTCTATCTCCTCGAGAGGGGCACGGTCTGCACCTATGAGATGGACGACACCCCTCCGTTTGAGATCGACGAGGAAGCTGTTCGAATCGCACTCGAGATGTCTGAGCTCTGCAACCTGAACCTGGTGTCAGAGCTACACGTCATGCGGAAGCAATACCTGGACGGGTCCATCCCCACGGGCTTCCAACGGACCGCCATGGTGGGGTTGACGGGCTCCATCCCTTTTCGGGTTCCTGAACTTGGCGTGGACCGGGAGCTTTCCGTTCGGCAACTCTCCCTGGAAGAAGACTCATGCCGGGAGGTTTCCGACATCGGGCACCGGATCACCTACCGGACCGACCGGCTGGGCATGCCTTTGACTGAGATGGTGACGGAACCCGAACTCCTGACTCCTCTTGAGCTCCGGGCCGGAGCCCAGGTCCTGGCTCAATTGGCCCGAACTACTGGAAAAGTGAGACGGGGCCCCGGTGCAGCGCGTCAGGATGTGAACGTCTCGGTGGCAGGGGGGCGCCGGGTGGAGGTCAAGGGGGTACACCACCACCGGAGGCTGCCCTTTCTGGTTCATACCGAAGGCTTTCGTCAGCTCAACCTTCTTCGGCTGAAGGCTGAACTCGAGCGAAGAGGGGTGACGGTGGAGACCTTTCCGGACCCTCCCGAAGGTCCTCCCTGGGAAGACTCACCGTTGGTGGTAGAGGCCGACGCGGATCTGAGCGACTCGAGCTTCCCCCCCGTTCGCCAGGCGATATCGCGGGGGGACTGGGTTTGCGCCGTGCGCCTTCCCGGATTCGGCGGACTCCTGTCCCACCCGACTCAACCTGGATTGACGTTCGCTCATGAGATTGCCGAAAGGGTCAGAGTGATCGCCTGCCCCCTCCACCACCCCTTCCTGACTCACTCCGATCTGAAGAAGGACGGCCTTTCCCGCGGTCATTGGAGGACTCTGGCCAAAGCGCTGGGTGCGGATTCGGGTGATGCCATTGTGGTAGTGTGGGCCCCGGAGGAGGATGCGGCGACTGCTGCCCGCGAGGTTCTCATTAGGGCCAAGGAGGCACTGTTGGGGGTTCCAGGGGAAACCCGGCAGGCGAATCCTGGCGGGACCACGGGGTTTGAACGGATCCTCCCCGGTCCCGACCGAATGTACCCGGATACGGATACACCGCCGCTCCCGATCCCGGACTCGATGGTGAGGGAAGTTCGGACCCAGCTGGCGGAGGCTCCTTGGGTCCGAAGGAGCCGCTACGAAAAGTTGGGATTGGATCTTCGGGCGGCCCGGGTTCTGTCAGTTGCCCCCTGGGCCGACCTGTATGACGAGATCGGCCCCGGGCAGGGTGAGCCGGCCCGCCTTTTGGCCGCCGCCCTGGAGAAGCGGGTTCCCTATCATGCCAAGAAGATCCTGGGAACGAAGCCTAGGACTCCCAAAGACGTGCCGGGTCCAGTTGGGTTGTTACCGGTGGTTCGAGCCTTCGAAGATGGAGAGATCCGCAGAGAGGCGCTGCTCTGGGCTCTGGACGAGGTTCTGGCCGATCCCCAACGGCCCATCGATCAGGTGTTGGCCAAGTACAGGCCTCGCGTCGACGATGAGGAGGAGCTGGACAAGGCTTTGGCCGACGTGATAGAGGCTTCCGGATTCTTGAAAACCAGACGCCGGGACGTCGCCTTGCGGTGGGCAATGGGTCGGATCATGAGAGAGTTCTTTGGACGGGTGGACCCGCAAGCTGTTCGGGGGGAACTCGACCGGCGATTGGGCCTGACCGAGACCGACCCTTCGCCGAGAACGCCCGGGACCGGAGATCCGGTGGAGAAGGGCGCCCAATGACCACAACAAAGAAGGATCCGTATCGCGGTTATCGGGGCCCGGCACGAGAAGTGATGGAACGGTTTGGAACCACCGTCTGGTGTGAGGTCCGAGCCGAGACCACCCGCGGGGTTTTTGAGGGATTGATTCTCCCCCGATCCGAGACCAGCGACGAACTGCATCTGGTGTTGAAGCTCACTTCGGGATACAACGTGGGAATCCGGCATGATACCGTCTTGGGCCTGGAGAAGGTCGGCTACCGAGAGGCCAACTACCAGATTCCGGAGAAGGAGTTTCCAACCGATCCGGCCCACCCGGAGGTAAAGCTCCTCGGGACGGGCGGGACCATAGCCTCCCGGCTCGACTATCGCACTGGAGCGGTGATCCCGGCCTTCAGCCCCGGTGAACTCTACGGCTCGGTTCCGGAGTTGGCTGATATCTGCAACTTGGAGACCGAGAAACTATTCGGAGTCTTCTCCGAGAACATGGGACCCGACCAGTACCTCATTCTGGCCGAAAAAACCGGGGAGGCCATCCGGGAAGGGTATGACGGCGTGGTCATCGGACACGGGACCGACACGATGCACCATACGGCGGCTGCCCTGAGTTTTATGGTGCAAAGACCCCCGGTCCCGGTCGTAATGGTCGGGAGTCAGAGGTCGTCGGACCGCCCCTCCTCCGATGCTGCCCAGAACCTGATCAACGCCACATGGGCAGCGGGCCATGGTCCTATCGCCGAGGTGATGGTATGCATGTTCGGACCCACGTCCGACCTTTACAACCTCCTCCACCGTGGCACACGGGTAAGGAAGATGCACAGTTCTGTCCGGAGTACGTTTCGGACCCTGGGCGACATCCCTTTGGCCATGGTCAAGAAAGGGCGGGTCACGCCCATCAAGGATGATTGGCTCCCCCGGCGGGAGGATCAGGAGGTGGTGGTCCAAGCGGCGTTCGATGATAGGGTCACGCTCACATACTACTACCCGGGGATGCAGGCTGATGTCATCGACGCCCTGGTGGAGAAGGGTTACAAGGGGATCGTCATAGCCGGGACTGGATTGGGCCACGTGAATCGGCTCATTTATCCCGCCTTGGAGCGGGCCAGGGAAGCAGGAGCGCAGGTCTACATGACGCTGCAAACCCTCTGGGGTTTTGTGCAGATGCATGTCTATGAGACCGGAAGGGAGATCCTGGAGTTGGGTGTGGTCCCGTTGGCCAACATGCTTCCGGAGGTGGCCTACGTTAAGCTCGGGTGGGCTTTGGGCGTTCACGGGGATGATCCCGAAAAGGTCCGGGAGGTCATGACGACTTCCGTTTCAGGGGAAATGACAGAGCGGGAGCCCCACGACGGATACCTGATCCTTCAGGGTGGCATCCCCGAGGTTCAGGAGTTTCTAGAGAAGGTGTGGCGTTGAAGAACCGAAAAGGAGAAACGATGAAGGTCTTCGGGTTTCAAAAAAGTGTCCTCCTCCGACTGTTTTCGAGCAGCTTCATACTCATGGCTCTGGGATGCCAATCTCCGGCACCCGCGCAAGATGTCGCTAGTCCTTTCCAGACTGTTCTGGATGCATTCCACGCCGGGGGAACTTTCCCCGGAGCCAGCGCTGCCATCTCTCTCCCCGACGGAGCCGTGATCGCGGTCACCGCAGGAGAGGCAGACACGGTCCGACACGTTCCCATGGCTCCGGAGGCTCGGATGCTACAGGGGAGCGTAGGGAAGACCTACTTCGCTGCCCTGGCCATGCAACTGGTGGGGGAGGGAAGCCTGGACCTGGATGCGTATGTGTCCAGCTACCTGGGTCACCATCCGTGGTACGCCAGGATCCCCAATGCAGAGGGGATCACCGTAAGGCACCTGATGACCCACACCAGCGGAGTGATGCGTTACGAGTTCAAGGAAGCGTTTACCGAAGACCTTTCGGCCCAGCCGGACAAACATTGGCAGCCGGAAGAGCTCCTGGCCTACGTGCTTGATGAACCTGCTTCCTTCTTGCAGGGGGAGGGGTGGGAGTACTCCGACACCAACTTTATCCTCCTGGGGATGATAATGGAGGAGATAACGGGAGAGGCCTGTTACGAGATGATCCAGGGACGGATCCTGGATCCCTTGGGGCTGGAGAATACGGTTCCTTCCTCATCGAGGGTGATCCCGGGCCTGGTCCAAGGGTATGCCGGGGCGTCGAACCCGTTCGGCGGGACAGACGAGGTGCTTCTCTCAGACGGAAGATTCGTCATCAACCCCCAATTCGAATGGGCCGGTGGTGGGTTTGCCTCCACCCCGGGGGACCTTGCCCGGTGGGCCAGAGCGCTCTACACGGGAAAAGCCTTCGATCCAGGCCTGCTTCCCCTCATGTTGGAAGGAGTGCCCGCTCGGTTGGGCCCCGGCAGCCGCTATGGTCTCGGGGTGATTTTGACCGACACCCCGGCCGGTCCAAGCCAGGGTCACAGCGGCTTTTTCCCCGGCTACCTGACCGAGATGGCTTTTTTCCCTGAGTTGGACGTTGCCGTAGCCCTGCAGGTGAACACCAGCGTGGGGCGGGCTCTGGGCCGATCCCCGGTCTCGGTCCTGGTGGAGCTCGCCCAAGCTGCGGGTGGGTGAGGCCGCCGCCTAGCTACGTCGACTGATCTGACGACTGGCAAAGACCGACCGAGAATAGGAGCACGGACAAGGAGTTTCTTGGATGGCAGAAGGGCAGGGGAGACTCGAAGCGAGCCTTGGAAACTGGTTGGCGGACCTGGGCTCCACGGAGGCGGCGGTGGACCTCCTCACCACCGCCGAAGGGCTTCTGGGTGCTGACAGGCCAGATGGTGCCCCGGACGAGCTTTGGCACCGCTACCTGAACGAAACCCGGCGGTCCATCTTCCTTCAGGCTCTCCCTGATCCGGCTTCCCGACATCGGTGGGCTGACACCACCTTCTCAACGATCCTCCGCACGGACTTCAATCTTGAAGCGCTCTTCCAACAACGGGTTCGGGAGCATCCGGATCGGACCCTCTTTCAGGAGATCGAGGGGCGGGAAGCCCGGCTCTGGTCTTACGAGAATATTCTCAGAAGGCTCCGGACCATTGCGGCCTTGTTCTGGTCCCATCAACCAGAATCCCCCAGGGTGGCCATCGTCTCCGAGAACTCCCTCGATTCGGCCTGCTGCGACCTGGCCTGCCTGACCTTCGACATCCTGGTCACCCCACTCAACCCGCATTTCGGTCCAGAGACTCTCGCCTGGATCTTCGAGGAGTTGGGGATCAACACGGTGGTGGTAGAGACGGAGGATCTGAGGGATCGGTTGGACGCCATGCGACCCTTGGCCAAGGATCCGTTCCACCTCTTTGTTTTGGATCCTGACGCCGACACCCCTGGATCCCTCGAGTCCCGCCTCGGGGAATCCATGGCCCGTCTGGGGCCGGCCCAGGTCGACGAGATCCTGGAGCAGCGCCCGCGCCGGGAGATGACCGACCTGGCCACCGTCATGTTCACGTCAGGCAGCACGGGGAAGCCGAAGGGGGTTCAGTACACCCTATACAGCCTGATCTCCAAACGGTTCGCTCGGGCCGCAGCTCTTCCGAAGGTGGGACAGGATGAAGTCCTTTTTAGTTTCCTCCCCCTGTACCACACCTTCGGACGGTATTTGGAGATGATGGGGATGGTCTTCTGGGGGGGAACCTATGTCTTCTCCGGGAACCCCTCCTTTGAAACCCTGTTGGCAGGTTTCCAGGAGGTCCGGCCCACCGGCCTCATCAGCATTCCACGAAGGTGGCAGCAGGTCAAAGAGCGTTGTTTGGCCGAAATGGACGCAACTGAGGACCGCTCGGCCAGAGAGGACACCTTTCGGCGGATAGTGGGGAATCGCCTGCGGTGGGGCCTCTCGGCCGCTGGAGCGTTGGAGCCGGCTGCGTTCCACTTCTTTCAACGTCACGGTGTGGAGCTTTGCAGCGGGTTCGGGATGACCGAAGCCACAGGTGGGATCACCATGACCCCGCCCGGCGCCTATGAGGACAACAGTGTAGGGATACCTCTGCCCGGTTTGGCGGTCAGACTCAGCGAGGAGGGGGAGCTGCAAATCTCGGGGGAATATGTCGCCCGGTACCTGGGTGACCCACCTCCGGCTCCTCAGGATGGCTACTGGCTACCCACGGGAGACATTTTTCGCCAGCGGGAGAGCGGGCACTATGAGATCGTCGACCGCATCAAAGACATCTATAAGAACAGCAAGGGCCAAACGGTCGCACCGGGTGCCATCGAGCAGAGACTGGCCCACGTTCCAGGGATTGCACGTAGCTTCCTGGTGGGGGACGGGAGAGAATACAATGTCCTTCTCATCGTGCCGGATCTGGAGGATCCGGTCCTGAGTGGCGGGCCCAAATCGGAACAGACCTCAGAATACTTTCAACAGATCGTCTCAACCGCGAATCAGGGCCTGGCCCCCTATGAAAGGGTGGTCAACTTCGCCGTCCTGGGCCGGGATTTCGAGCGGGATCGCGGTGAGTTGACCCCTAAAGGCTCGTTTCACCGAAAGACCATCGAGGAAAACTTCCGGGGGACCATCGAGGTCCTATATGAGCGGGACTATGTGGAGTTGGAGGTCACGGGACTCCGAGTCCGGATTCCTCGATGGTTCTTCCGGGACCTTGGGATCCTGGAACCGGAGATCGTGGCTCACGCAGATGGGCTTCTGAACCGACGTGCCCAACGGTTTCTCTCTTTTGATCGGGGGCTCGACCCCACCGCCGTGCAGATTGGCGACCTCGAATACCAGGTGGAGGGGGACCTGGTCGACCTCGGGCAGTTCGCGAGGCAGCCGATCCTCTGGTTGGCCAACCCGTCTCTCATTGCCTTCTGTCCGTGTAAGGAAGGCTGGGATCTCCCGCTGAAGAACGTTTCACCCCAGGTGTTCATCCCATGGCGGAAAGAGGGGGATTACACTCCAGGGGTGACCGTAACGCCCACCGCGATTCGTGATCCGTCTCTCACCGAAGTCAATCGCCTGTGCACCCTGGGGTTGTTTGCTCCCTCCCAGGATGCGTTGAAGGCGGTGGGGAGACTCGAATCCATATTGAGGGAGACTAGCCTCAGGTTGAGCCGGGCGATCCATCGGCGCCTAGAGGCTCTAGCGCGGCATCCGGACCTGGAGGTCCGGGCATTGGCCTACAAGATCTTTCTTTTGGCCGGGCCCGTACCGGACTATTCCCAGGAGCTCCCCTCCTTCCTCCTTTCTGGCCTTCCCTTCCTCTCCGAAGGGAGTATCGAGGCCATCGCCAACGCGAAGATCGAGAGGTTTCGGCTGGATGCACTGAGACGGCGTCTCCGGCGCTATCGGAAACAGCTGTCTTGGCCTGCCCCCACCTCCCTGCGCGATCAGATGGACGGGATTTTCGCCCTTCTGGAGACGTTCGTTCACCACCATCCGGCTTATTACCCCCAAGTCAGGGCGGAGCTGGTGGCCTGGGTCCTCCACGAAGCCGACAAGGAGCTGGCTGAAAAGGCCCGGGGTCATCTGGATCGGATGGTGGAGTGGTTCGAGGCTCACCTGAAAGAGACCACGCCGGATAACGAACCTGACCACTGGAAGGGAAAGATCGTATTCCAGGACCGGCTCTCGGAAGCCGAGATCCGAACGCTCGAGAATGCCCTGGTAGGGACAACCTTTCTCAAACAGTCCATCATGCTGGCTTTTGAGGAACGGGGAGTGGAAGTGTCGGAGATCCCACCCAATGGGATCTGGATTGCGCAGGTGTTCTCGATCCTGGAAAACCGGGTCTACCGAATGAGTGTGAACACCCGGGGCGGAAAGCACTACGACCTTCTTCTGGGCACGGCCACGGACCGTGAAGAGGCCAGCGTCCTGGAAACCACATACTGGATGCTGGCCTTGGGTGGAAGAGCTGACGGCCCACCCGTAGTCCGGCAGTTCGGGTGCTACCGTCCGGAGCTTGGAGCCTTTTCCATGGCTCTGGTCAATGATCTCACGGTGTGGGAGCGAGTAAGAGAGCTGAGTGGGGAGGGGTACGATGGGTTTCACCCCACCGACCGACACTGGCGCAACCTCTTCGTGAGGGGAATGGCAGCCTTCTTTCGCGGCTGGGCGCTGAGTGGCGGGCGGGTCATTCCCGGCCCGGTTTCACCGGCAAACGTGATGGTACCAGCTCCGGACTTTCGTTCCGGTGGGACCATTCTGACCCTTGCTGGGCTTCACCTCTACAAAGGGCCCCTTTCCTTGGTGGCCCCCATGCTGAAGAACTTCTACTTCCCGACCATCAGTTACTATCCCCAGACCAGGGCCGATTTGAACATCTGCTGGGTCTTTGATGCTGCCGTTGAGGCCTTGGGGGTGGAGGAGGGACGGGCCTTCCTCCTGGAGCTAAAGGAGAGCCTCGCCCTGGAGGGAGTACCCGAGCCGGATCCTGGCTGGGAGCTGGAGTTGGAGCTCGAGTCATACGTCGAGGCCTTGGAAGAGAGGTATCGAGTTCCACTCCCACTCCAATGTGCTGTAGAGCGATACGAAGACTGGGAGCGCTCGAACCCCCGGGCCACCCCCTTCGCCCGGGAACGCCAAGTCAGTGAGCTCAACCAGCTCTACCGGCTGGATGGATTTGGTGACCTTGGGCGCTATTCTTTGTATCGCCGGACCTATTTCAACCGATCGGGGCCCGAAGTGGGTGGAGCCTTCGACCGCCTCCTCAAGAGGATGTTCCGGAATCCTTCACAGCGCCCTACCCACATGATGGAACTCTCCGATCTTCAAGCCACACTTCCTGAGGAGGCGGACCGCCTTGTGTTCAGCCACATGGTGTTCCCCGCCGGACGGCGCACCCGACCTGTGGATGTCATGGCAGTGGGTGACCAGGAGCGGGGGCATGTCGTGGTGAGGTCCGAGGTCGGTGATGATCGGGGCGAGGTCTACACAGTCCGGGAGCCCATCGACCCTGCAGAGATTGGCCGACTCTACCGGTTGTACCTGGACTCGGGGATGCCCCTGAGCCTTTCGGATCAAGCGAGCTACCTACTTGCCATTGACGGGGAGGACCGGATCGTCGGCGGGATCTGTTACAAAACCCTGGAACCTGAGGTGGCCCATATGGATGGCCTTGTCATCTCCGCTGCTCTCCGGGGAAATGGATTGGGAGGTGAGTTGTTGGAAGATTTCAGTCTCCGGATGAAATCCCTGGGAGTGAGGACAATCAATACCCACTTCATCTCCAGGCCCTTTCTAAGGGCACACGGGTTCAGGCTCGACGAAGAGTGGGGTGGGTTGGTCCGGTTCTTGGACTCCGGTCCTGGGGAAGGCTCCTAGGGCAGGTCCCTAGGGCAGGTTCCCTCCCACACGCACCGGGGAGGAGCGGTTGGTCCGCGTGCCGTCTCCGAGTTGCCCGAACTGGTTCAGGCCCCAGCAGTGTTCGGATCCGTCCCTGGCAAACCCGCATGTGACGCCCCCACCTGCGAAGAGGGCGACAAACCCCACGCCCGACGACACGGCAACGGGTGACGATCGGTTGGTGGTGGTTCCGTCGCCGAGTTGACCGTGGAGGTTCTGACCCCAGCAATAGGCCGACCGGTCATTGAGAACCGCGCAGGTATGGACGGCACCGGCCGCCAGGGCAACCGGGGTCCCCGGAAGATCCGAGACACTCACCGGGGATGACCTGTCCTCGGTGGTTCCGTCACCGAGTTGGCCGAAATCGTTGTCACCCCAGCAGAGAACCTCCGATCCGCTGATCCCGCAGGTGTGGCGGGCGCCCGCAGAAAGGTTTTGGAAAGAGCCGGCCACCCGGGTGGGTGCCAGCCGGTCAACCTGGGATCCGTCACCGACCTGCCCTGCTGAGTTGGATCCCCAACAGTACGTAGCTCCAAATGCCAGCCCACAGGTATGGTTCCACCCTGCAATGAGATCCTGAAAGGCGTGATCCCCCGAGACAGCCACAGGTCGACGTTGGTCTTCCCTGGACCCGGTACCCAACTGTCCGTTGATGTTGCGACCCCAACAGCTCGCTTGTCCCCCCTCTCCGAGGCCACAGGTGTGATGAAGGCCCCCCGCCAGAATTGAAAAATGAGCGGCGGTTTCGACGGGTCCGGCGGGTTGGCGGTCCGTCGTGGACCCGTCTCCCAGTTGCCCGGATTCGTTTGCCCCCCAACACCAAGGGCCTCCCCTGGCGTCCAGGCCACATGCGTGAGAGATCCCGGCGGCTAACCCAACGAGGCCGGTCAGGGACCGGTCACCGCCCTGCCCCCGATCATTCGCGCCCCTGCAGACGGCGGTCCCTCCCACCAGGTGACAGACCTGACTGCCCCCGACGGCAAACGTCTTGGCGATGACCGTTACGGGTCCGGTCCTGGGCGTCCCCGGGCGGTCAGCTTGAACGGGAGGTGGCTCAGGCTCGGGCTCGGGCTCCGGGCGAGAGGGTGCGACGGCGGTGGCCTGGAAGGTCAGAAGGGCTTCTTCCGCACCGGCCACGACGGCCGCTACGAGCTGAGTTCCCGCCGCGCCACCCAGTGTCCACCGGGCGAAGGCCCGTCCCTCCTCATCGGTGGGGCTGGCAGGGGGAGCGATTCGGCCTCCTCCCTGGAGGACTCGAAACCGAACCTCTGCGCCCGGAATGGAGTTCCCGAACTCATCCACAACTCGAACACCGAGTGCTTCGGTCAGTGCTTGTCCGGTGCCGGCCCTTTGTCCGTCGCCGGCAATGGAAACCATGCGCTGGGCCGGTCCCGTTTCCGCTGTCACCGGGAGAAGGGTCCGAAGGGTATCGGGTCCAGGAATCTGTGCCAGGACAAGCATCTCTCCCGGCCGATTGGGTAGGCGAAGGTTCGCCTCCGCCAACCCATCCGAATCGGTCGGGACTTCTTCTGTTTCCAGGATCCCGAATCCGTCAGTCACCCTGAAGACAACCAGGGCGTCCACGAGGGGGTTCCCGTCCGGGTCGGTGGCGCGGACGCTGAGCGGCAGAAGCGAACCCACAACCCCATGGAAAAGGGAGTCCTGTGTCGGATGAAGCCCAGTGGGGCCGCTGGCCACATCGTCGTTGGGCTGTGCAGTAGGTTCTGCCG
>JBDHGR010000042.1:0-16970 GCA_039589815.1 Gemmatimonadota bacterium
TTCCCATGGTGGACATCCCAATCCAGGATTAGGACCCTTTCGGCCAGCCCCTGGTCCTGCACGTATCGGGCAGCCACAGCCACATGGTTGAACAAACAAAAACCCATGGCTCGGGACGGGGTAGCGTGATGGCCGGGCGGTCGCGTTGCCACAAAAGCGTTCCTGATCAACCCATCGGCGATTCCGTCCACGGCCGTGAGGACGGCGCCGGAGCTCCCCACGGCGGCATCCCAGGATGCGCCGGAAACCAGAGTATCCGATTCCAGGGGAATGGATCGCTCCTCCTCCAACGCCCGGTCCACAACCCCCTGCACCAGGTCCACATACTCCTGTGTATGAACCCGGAGGATCTCCTCCTCGGAGGCGGACCTGGGTTCCATCTGGGCCACCCGATCGTGCAGGGCAAGCATGTCTTTGCTTACCGCCGAAGACAAAGCCCTCATGCGACCCTGATGTTCGGGATGACCCCACCCCGTATCGTGGAGTGCAGCGGCTGGATGAAGGAGAAATCCGGTCAATGTCCCCGGGACCGGCTTCCCGGACCGCGTCATGGACTCACCTCCCCGCGAACATCCGCAATACGGTCTTGAAGGGCCCGGACTGTGAGGGTTCGACTTCGGAGTGCGATCAGTGCATCGCAGGCCACGTTGGCCGCGGACATGGTGGTCAGGTAGGGGACGTTATGGGTGATAGCCGCCCGGCGCATAGCGTAGTCGTCGTATTGGGACTTTTTCCCCAAGGGAGTGTTGATGAGAAGGCCCACCTCACCCGATACGATGGCGTCAACGATGTTCGGACGCCCTTCCCCGACCTTGAAGATCCGCTCGCTGGGGATCCCTAACCTGGACAGGTATGCGTGAGTTCCTCGGGTGGCGCGAATCTCGTAACCCAGGTCATGGAGTCGGCGAAGGATTGGTGTCACCGTGGCTTTGTCCCGATCGTTCACGCTCACCACCAACGTGCCGCCCCTCAAGGGCACCGCGTTTCCGGAAGCCTTTGAAGCTTTCGCAAAAGCCATCCCAAAGGAGTCGTCCATGCCCATGACCTCTCCAGTGGAACGCATCTCCGGTCCCAGGAGAGTGTCCACCTCGAACCGGTTGAAGGGGAACACCGCCTCTTTCACCGCCACACCCGAAACTGACGGCTCCGCTGGGACCCCGAGGTCGGCCAGCCTCTCCCCGGCCATGACCCGAGCTGCCAAGCGGGCCAGGGGGACCCCCGTCGCTTTCCCGACGAATGGGATGGTTCTGGAGGCCCTCGGGTTCACTTCCAGAACATAGACCTTGCCGTCCCTGATGGCGTACTGGACGTTAACGAGACCCACTACACCCAGCTCCAAGGCAAACTTCCGGGTGGTTTCCCGCATAACCTCCAACTCTTCTGCTCCCAGGAGGTAGGGCGGCAAGACACAGGCCGAATCGCCCGAATGCACGCCAGCATCTTCGATGTGTTGCATGATCCCCCCGATCACCACCTCGGACCCGTCGGAGAGAGCATCGACATCCGCTTCGAAGGCGTCCTCCAGGAAGGAGTCGATGAGGACCGGGTGGTCCGGGGAGGCCCGCACGGCTCGCTCGAAATACCCTCTAAAAGACTCCTGATCATAGACGATCTCCATGGCCCGTCCACCCAGGACATAACTGGGGCGAACCAAGACGGGATACCCTATAGCCTCTGCTACCTGGAGCGCCTTTTCTTCGCTGGTTGCGACCCCATTGTTCGGGACCCTCGCCCCCACCAATTCGCAAACCTCGGCGAACCGCTCCCTGTTTTCGGCCCGGTCGATGGCATCCACTGATGTGCCCAGAATGGGAGCCCCCAGATCCTGCAGAGACTCGGCTAGTTTCAAGGGGGTTTGGCCCCCAAGCTGGACAACGACCCCCTTGGGTTTTTCCAGGTGGATGATCTCGAGGACGTCCTCCAACGTCAGAGGCTCGAAATAGAGCTTGTCGCTCACGTCGAAGTCTGTGGAGACCGTTTCCGGGTTGGAATTGACCATGATGGTCTCGTAACCCGCATCGTTCAGCCCCAAGACCGCCTGGACACAGCAGTAGTCGAATTCGATCCCCTGCCCGATCCGATTCGGGCCGCTCCCAAGGATGATGACCTTCTCCTTGTCGCTGGGTTCGGATTCGTTTTCCGACTCGTAGGAGGAGTAGAAGTAGGGGGTGGCAGCCGGAAACTCCCCGGCACAGGTGTCCACCACATTGTAGGTGGGTCGAATCCTCCACCCCCACCGAAGCTCCCGGATCTCCGTCTCCGTCGCACCCCGGAGCTCGGCCAGCTGGAGGTCGCTGAAGCCCTCCCGCGAGATCCTCCTGGGAAACCCCCGATTCCATGGCACGTTTAAGCTGGAAAGGCCGCTCCGCGCTGGGCCTCCTCAGGGTCGCAAGCAAGGTTTCCCGATCCTGGCCTTTCAGCCCATCGTCCTTGAGCCTCTGCCCCGTCACCCAACCCGCTCGGTCGATCTCCAAACCCCTGAACCCCTTTTGCCAAGCTGAGCGGAAGGTGCGCCCGATGGCCATCGTTTCCCCCACAGCTTTCATTTGGACGCCCAAGACGGGATCGACCTCAGGGAACTTCTCGAATGCGAACCGTGGGAGCTTCACGACCACGTAATCCAACACCGGTTCGAAAGAAGCCGGCGTGGTTTCGGTGATGTCGTTGGGTAGCTCATTCAGGTGATAGCCCACCGCCAGTTTCGCACCGACACGGGCAATGGGGAAACCCGTTGCTTTTGAAGCCAGGGCCGAGGACCGGGATACCCGGGGGTTCATCTCCACCACCAGCACCTCCCCGTTCTCGGGGCTGACGGCGAATTGGATATTGCAGCCCCCTGCTTCCACGCCGATCTCACGAATAATGGCGATGGAGGCATCCCTTAGCCGTTGGTACTCCACGTCCGTGAGAGTCTGTGCCGGAGCAACCGTGATGGAGTCCCCCGTGTGGACCCCCATGGGATCAAAATTCTCGATGGAACAGACAATGATGACGTTATCCGCCCCGTCCCTCACCACCTCCAACTCGTATTCCTTCCACCCTAGAACGCTCCGGTCGATGAGGACTTCCGTGATGGGGGAGGCGTCCAATCCCTTCCGGACCTGGGCTTCAAACTCCTCCAGGTTGTAGGCGATTCCGCCTCCGGTTCCTCCTAGCGTGAAGGAGGGCCGAATGATCGCTGGATACCCGGTATCCCTGACGATTTCCCGTGCGTCATCCAGGGACCGGGCAAACCCCCCGTTGGGAACCGCCAAACCGATCCGGTTCATGGCCTCAGTGAACTGCTCCCGGTCTTCTGCCATCCGGATTGACTGAGCATTCGCGCCAATGAGCTCCACCCCATGTTCCTGGAGGAAGCCTCGCTCGTGTAGCTCCATGGCGAGGTTCAGCGCGGTCTGGCCCCCCATTGTGGGAAGGAGGGCATCGGGCTTTTCCGCCTCGATGACCCGCTCGACCCAGGAGGGTGTAAGCGGTTCGATATAGGTCCGATCCGCCAGATCCGGATCGGTCATGATGGTGGCCGGGTTGGAGTTCACCAGGACGACCCTGTATCCCTCTTCCTTCAGGGCCCTGACCGCCTGCGTTCCAGAGTAGTCGAACTCGCAGGCCTGGCCGATGACGATGGGTCCGGAACCGAGGATGAGGATCGACTCGATGTCTGAGCGTTTGGGCACGTCAGCCGTCGGGGCAGAGGTTTGGACCGAGATAACACCAGAACGGAGAAAGGTGTCGGAACCCGGGAGGCCTTGGCAAGGTGGGGGGGGTCATCCCACTGAATCATCTCGCCGCCTTGCGGGTTCAGCCTTGGGGAGGGAGACTTCTCCGAAGGTCGTTTGGGAGTAGAACTCAGGAGGACACCGTGTACACGCTGAACCCCGTGGTTGGTCTGGTCGCCGCTTTTCCTCTTCTGCTCTCCGCTGGCTGCGTCCAGAAGAGCACACACAACCGGACCCTCGGCGAACTCTCCGCAGCCAGAGCGGATCAGGAGGAATTGGCCGAGGAATACCAGATGGAGCTCGACCGGCGAGACGAGAGGGAAGCGCGGCTGAGGGACCAGTTTGAAAACTTGGAGGAAGAAGCCGACCGTCTCATCGAGGAGCTGGGCGAATCCAGGAGGGAGACGCTCCGCGTCCAGGATCAACTATCGGAGTGTCAGCTGGAGTCCGAACGGGCCAGGGATCTGGTGAGCGCCCAGGGCGCCGAGGCTCAGCGGCTTCGGGGCCGCCTCGATCAGTTGGCCGCCATCGAAGAAGAGGTTCGGGAACGGAACCGAATCTACGAAGAGGTCCTGGGGCGGTTTCGATCGCTCATCGACGCCGGCCGCCTGAGCGTATCCATCGTGCGGGGGCGGATGGTCATCAACCTTCCTCAGGACATTCTGTTCGGGTCCGGGAGCGCTGATCTGGGGCGGGAAGGCCGCGAAACCCTTGGCGAAATCGCCTCTGTGCTGAGTGAGTTCGACGACCGGACCTTCCAGGTGGAGGGGCACACGGACGACGACCCAATCTCAACGTCGCAATTCCCCAGCAACTGGGAGCTTTCGGCGGCCAGAGCGCTATCCGTGGTGAAGCTACTCGTGGACCGCGGCGTTTCCCCCGGCCTCGTGTCAGGGGCTGGCTACGGCGAGTTCCAACCGGTCGCGACGAACGAGACAGAGGACGGCCAGCGTCTGAATCGCAGGATCGAGATCGTGATGCTACCCAACCTCGACGTCATTGCAGACGCGACGGTCGGGAGCTGAGCGAGCCTGCAGAAGCGCAGGGGATGGCCGGCTCGCGAGGGGACGAGAATCGCCTCACCCCCTTCAACCCTAGCCTTCTTTTTTCTCCGATTCGCTCTTCACCGCTTTCCTGAGGGCCAGGGAGAACCCTCCCCAGACGAAGGCAAGGATCCCGATCATGGTAACCCACGTTGCTGTCGTCATGGTCATTCCCTCACGCTCGGCAATGCACCCTCGAGACCTGGATCGTCCCGAATTGATAGTGTCCCCTCCACAGATTGGCCATTGGCCGTAAGACGAACGACGTAGGTCCCGGCTTGGGCCAGGCTACCCTGGGCCCCCCTCATCTGGAAGCCGCCTCCGGGAGGCCCTCCACCCCTGGCCTGCATCTCGGCCAACCTCTCCTGGGCCGCAGCTCTCTCGGCGGCCGAAGGCGGGAGCCGGAGGTCCCAGAACCAGCGGTTGATCCCGGCGTGTGCCTGGATTTCCTGGCTCACAGCCTGGGTCCGGTCCATGGAGAACACCTCTACCGTCACGGAGCCCTGAGGCTCCTTATCCAACCAGAAATGAATGGCGGCAGAATTCTGGAGCTCGTTGGGAGAGTTACCGGGGGGTCGCTGGTTTATGGTGAGAGGGTTACGCCCGATGAACAACTTGTGGCCCCGGGTGGCTCCACGACTGATCCCCTGCCACTTGGTGGCGATCTTCTGCTCGAAAAGAAAAAGATCGGCTTCGAGGACCTCTGGGGTGAGCTGTTGAAGCGCCGTGATGTCATCCAGAATCCAAACGCTTCTGCCGTGGGTTGCTGCTATGAGGTCTCCTTCCCTGGGGTGGATGACGAGGTCGTGAACTCCTACGGTGGGAAGACCAACCCCGAGCTCATCCCAATTCGAGCCTCCGTCAACGGATACGAAGACCGCAAACTCGGACCCGGCAAAGAGCAGGTTCGGGTTCTTGAGATCTTCCCTCACGACATAGATGGGGTTTCCGTCGGGGATCCCGTTGGTGAGCCTCGTCCAGGACTGGCCATAATCCATGGTCTTGAAGATCCACGGACGGAATTCGTCAGACCGATGCCCATCGATGGACACGTATGCAGTGCCCTCCTGGAAATGGGAGGGTTCCACCCTGCTCACCCAGAGACCCCTTGGGGGATCGGGAATGTTGATCCCTACCTCCACCCAGCTGTCACCCCCATCCCTGGAGACGTGGACCCGGCCATCGTCTGTTCCGGCCCAGATCAGCCCCGGCTTAACCGGAGACTCGGCCAGGGTGATGATGGTGGCGTGGGTTTCGGCGCTGGTCACGTCCCTGGTGAGGCCTCCACTCTCAGGATCCGTCAGATCCGGATGGTTCGTGGAGAGGTCGGGGCTGATAATCTCCCAGCTGTCCCCACGGTCGACACTGCGGAAGAGTCGGTTTCCACCGAACAACACCGTATTGCTATTGTGGGGAGAGAGGCGAAGCGGGGAAGACCAGTTGAAACGGAAGAGCTCGGCGGGTAGCCGTCCGCCTGCCTGCTGATCGGGAAAAAGCTCCTGGAAATTGATGATGGTGGCGGGCGTGGGCGTAATGCTCTTTCCCTGCTGCCGGAAGACGGCATCCAACCGCCGGATATTCCCACCCTGGGACTCGGTGTAGACTGTCCGCCAATCGTTGGGGTCAGCCGTTGTGTGGAACCCGTCGCCGGAATGGAATTTGAACCAGTGGTCGTTGAAGATCCCGTTCCAGTCCCTGCTGTTGGAGGGGCCACCCCAGTTTCCGTTGTCCTGGAGGCCCCCGTAGACCCAGTAGGGATCCCTGTTGTCCGTGGTCACCGCATAGAACTCGCCGATGTCCATGTTGTCGAACATGACGAAGTGCTGACCCTGGTCGAAGGTGACATAGGATCCCTTGTCGTTCCCGACATAGAACATATCCGGGTTGTCGGGAGCGACCCATAGAGCGTGGAAGTCGCCACTGATTCCCTGCATAGACCGGTCGAAGGTCAGTCCCCCGTCCTCGGAGATCTGGGCCGATCCGGCGAGCACGTAAACCCGCTGGTCGTTCTGCGGATCCATCCAGATGTGAGAGTAGTAGAAGGGCCGATTGTTGTACCGGTTTACGTATTCCCAGCTGGCGCCACCATCCTCGGAGCGGTACAAGCCCGTGCCCAGCTGCGTCATGTCCGTGAAGGCCGGATCCTGCCGGGTCGGTTGAAACCCGTGCTCCACAATGGCCATGAGGATGTCGGGGTTGGAGTGGTAGACCGCCAACCCAATCTTCCCCGTGTCTCCCGAGGGGAGACCGTTGGTCAGCTTCGTCCAGCTCTCCCCACCATCAGTTGTTTTGAAGATCCCCCCGTTGGGCCCACCCGATAGAAACCGGTGAGGCATTCTGATCCTCTCCCAGAACGCCGCGTACATGACGTTCGGATCCCGGGGATCCATCTTCAGATCCGAGGCCCCGGTCCGTCCGTCCTCCGGGAGACCAGCGGTTAGGTGACGCCATGTCCGTCCCCCGTCCTCGGTCTTGTAGATCCCCTTTTCCCCGGTATGGCCCCACAGGTGTCCCTGAGAAGCCACGTATGCCACATCAGGGTCGGTGGGGTGGGCGAGGACCTCACTGATGTGGTGGGTATCCCTGAGCCCCACATTTTCGAAGGTCTCCCCTCCGTCGGTGGACTTGTAAACGCCGTCCCCCCAGGTGACCGAGTTCCGCGTGCACGACTCACCGGTTCCTATCCAGATGAGGTCGGGGTTGGGTTGGAATATCGCGATATCTCCGATGTTCCCCGATCCGTAGTCTTCGAAGATCGGTTCCCACGTCGTCCCGGCGTTGTTGGAAAGCCAAGCGCCGCCTGAAGCTGCACCCACGATGACCCTGGCGGGGTTGGCGACGACTGCTTCGATATCCGTGACGCGCCCAGCCATATTCGCGGGACCGATGTTCCGCCACTGAAGGTCCCCCGTGAGGTCCGTACCGTTTTGGGCGGACAGGGCGGAAGAACAGAACAGGAGGAAGGCGGAAAGGGTCAGGCCCTGGGAGAAGAAACGTGGCATGGTGGACCTCCACCGTGGCATAGTGAGTTTCGAGGAAGACTGGAGCAACGACCAGGTGACGAGTTAAGGCAGCATGGCCGGGGCTCCCCCCCACCGCAAGGGGCGGGGAGAGGATAACGACAGAGGGATCCATCTTCCTCCTGGCGCCTTGAATGGCCACATTCGATGCTCCGAGAGGTCCGATCCCGGAAGCAATCCTGGGATCGTCAAGAGGAAAACAGGGTGAATATCGAAGTGGAACGGGAATGCCATGTCTCCTGACACGGTCGAAAGTAGGTTCAGGGAGTTCCTGGAGCGGTACCCGAGGTATTCCACCACGGGTGTCATAGATGAGCTCAGGCACCGGGAGTTCTCCAGGCTGGACCGGTTGGGTCACATCTACGTCGATTACACCGGCGGAGGGCTCTTCGGCGAGTCCCAGGTCCGCAACCACATGGACTTCCTCACTCGATCGGTCCTCGGGAACCCCCACTCCACCAATCCGACGTCCGCGCTGGCGACAGAAAGAGTGGTTTCCTGCCGAAAGCGGGTGCTGGAGTTTTTCAACGCCGACCCGGACGAGTACGTCCTGATCTTCACTTCCAATGCCAGCGGGGCTCTGAAGCTGGTCGGGGAATCCTACCCCTTCTCCGAAGGGGACCAGTTCCTGTTGACCTTCGACAATCACAACTCAGTGGTGGGCATCAGGGCCTTCGACCGGGTCAAGCGGGCTTCGACGCGATACCTGCCGGTGGAGCCCCCCGATCTCAGGGTGTCCGAGGCCGCCCTCGACACATATCTGATGGGCAGCCCGGAAAGCCGGAACAAACTCTTCGCCTTCCCCGCTCAGTCGAACTTCTCAGGGGTCCAACATCCCCTGGAGTGGATCAGCAGGGCTCAGGAATTGGGGTGGGACGTTCTTCTGGACGCCGCAGCCTTTGTGCCCACCAACCGGCTGGATCTCGGGAGGTGGAATCCGGACTACGTCACCCTCTCCTTCTACAAAATGTTCGGGTATCCAACCGGCGTCGGGGCTCTCCTCGCTCGACGTCCGGCACTGAAGAAACTCCACCGCCCGTGGTTTGCCGGCGGAACCATTTCATGGGCTTCGGTACTGGCTGAGAGCCATACCCTATCCCCGGGGTCGGACGGATTCGAGGACGGAACCCTGAACTACACCAGCCTCCCCGCGGTTGAACTGGGTCTGGATTTCCTGGACTCGGTAGGAGTGGAAACCATACATGAGCGGGTGAACGCATTGGCCGGATGGCTCATGGACGAACTGGTGGATCTCCGGCACGCAAACGGGGAGCGGGTGGCGCGCATCTACGGCCCCATCGACATGGATGCCCGAGGCGGAACAATCGCCCTGAACCTCTACAACTCCCGTGGAGATCCCATCGACCACCGCAGGGTGGAAAAGAAGGCCAACACCTGGAAGATCTCTCTTCGCACGGGGTGTTTCTGCAACCCGGGGGCCGGGGAGGTGGCCATGGGCCTGGAGCGTGATGAGATCGTGGGTTGTTTGGCGCGGGCCGAAGACCGGATGACCCTGGACCAGTTCCACCAGTGCATTGACCAAAAGAGCACGGGCGCGGTCCGAATCTCCTTCGGCATCGCCTCTACTTTTGAAGACGGGCTACAGGTCCTCAAGTTCTTCCAGGACTTCCGGGAGGCCTAGGGGTATGCCCCGGAAAAGGGACCGCGTGCCCCCTATCCCTCCAACCGGACCCGGGCCCAATCCCAGCCCTCCATCCCTTTTTCGTTCACCGCCTTCACCGAGATCACGGTGCCGGCCGGCAGGTCCTCAAGGGACGCCTCGGCTTCCCTCACTTCCACGATCGTCTTTTGGGGGTCGTCCTCCGGTCCATATGCGATCCGGTATCCTGTGACGTCGGCCTCCACCGCCTGATTCCAGGCCAGAACCACTGAACCTCCCTCCCTTTGGGCGGTGAGCCCGCCGACACGGGAGGGGGTTGAGGCAAGGAGCATGACGGACGCAGTTGTCATCTTCGCAACCTCTGTCACCAACTTGTGGTTGATGGTCTCCAGAACGTCGTGGGACTGGTGGTAGTGCGGGCTGGCCAGGATCGGATAGGATCCTATTCCCCCCACGATGTCTCCGTATGAATCGTAGTAGGCGGCCGCATCCGTGCTTTTATAATACTCGGCGTCATGGGTGATCATTTCCGAAAAGAGGATCGCCGCTCCGTGCTGAAGGTCACGTATCCCGGCATTGGAATACCGGATAGTGTTGTCGAGCCTGTGGTCCTCGGCGAAGCCGACCATGTCATTGTTCAACGCACCCACCAGCTGTTTTTCCGACTCGACCGCCCGCCGGACGTATTCCCGGCTGCCTAAAAGCCCCGACTCCTCCCCAGTAAACAGGGCGATCTCCACCGTGGCGGGCAAAGGGTGGTCTACGAGTGCACGGGCCATCTCGATAAGCCCCACGGTTGCCGATGTGTTGTCGTCGGCTCCGGGGCTTCTATTGTTCGAGTCGAAATGAGCGCTTACGGCGTAAACAACGTCCGGACTCACCGTCCCTGGGATCCGGGCGATCACGTTTGCCGATCTGGAGCCACGGGCGTCGAACCATTGAAGCTCGGGCTCGTATCCAAACTCCCGGAGTTTTCCGGCAATGTACTCAATGGCCTTTTGGTTCCCGGGTTGGCTCACATTTTTTGACCCGAACTGGAAGAGGGCCTCCTCGTATTCGAAGATCCGGGTGATAGAGACCCGGTCCACCACGGCCTGGATTTCATCCTTCATCGGAGCGTACATCGCTCCTGCCAGGGCTCTGAGCTCCCGTTCCGCCTCCAGGTTCCGTCTGACCCGCTCTAGAAGCTCCTCCGCGGTCACTTTCCGGGTGAGGTCCATGAGGTAGACCCCCCGCTCCGGCGAGACCGGGTTTCCATCCCGCTCCGCCACCAGGAGGAGTCTTGAGCCGTCTGGGCTTGGAGCCCACTCATACTCCGGAGCCACGGTCCGAACGGTGTTGTTACGAAACAACCAGGTCTTCTCGCCCGTCTCGAGGTCATAGAGGTGGGACCGGCGGTGCCTTCCCTCACCTTTCATGGCCAACAACCGACCGTCGGCAAGAAAGGTGGGGTAGAGGTCGTGCTGGATCTCCCGGGTGATTTGAACGAACTCCGCATCCTCGCCGGACCCATCAGTTGACACCAGGAACAGCTCCCAGTCCTCGCGGGGCCGGCCCTGAACGACCACGGAGTGGCCATCAGGACTGAGGGCCAAACCCGATTGAAGCGGGCAGGAAGGACAAGACCGGCTAGAGGAGGTAGAAGGGGTAAAGGTTAGGTTTGCCCTGAAGTGCCGGGTGATCCCGCCGGGCTCAAGAGACAAGACGTTCAGGCTTCCTTGGGTCCCATCCGCCACCAAGTACGCCAGGGTCCCACCGTCAGCCGAAACAACAGGGAAAGATCCTTCATACGCCTCGACCTTCCCGGTGCCAACCTCGAGGATCGCGAAGGAGCCCCGGCCTAGTCCATAAACGAGGAAGGATCCGTCCGAGGTGAGGAAGGGATCCGTTTTTTGGCCCGGTCCGTCCGTGATGGCTGAGGCGGACCCGTCCTCCCTGGTCCGGTAGACGTTGGAAACAGTCCCGTCCCCGGGAGGACTCCCGAGGAAGTGAACCGCGTTGTCGGGGCTGTAGAACACCTCCGAGACCGCCAGATCAGGTGGCCGGAACTGGCGTTCCACCCCGGATGCCAGATCCCGAGCCACGATGACGGTATGTTCTGTTTCCAGGCGGCTCATCTCGTTTCGCAGGCGCATCCTGGAGGCTCGATCCGTGCCACCGTACTCCCCTTGGATCCTCTCCCGGGCCGCCAGGAAGGATGGCGTCTCGTCCACCCTGAGATAGGCCGCTCGTCCCCTGGCCGGAGAGAACACCAACCCGGAGCCAGGCAGAGAAGTTTCCGCAATTACCTCCGATCCCCTTACCTCCAAGAGGTGGGTGATGGGGTCGGCGCCCGTTCCGGACTCGAAGGCTGCATAGCGGCCGTCGGGACTCCACCGAACCGCTCTACCGTCGGTGGCTACTTCCGTCACCGCGTATAGTTCACCGGTGAGCATAGCGATCCGGTCCTGGAGTGGAGCTTCAGGCCCAACCTCCAAAAGGTCTTCCAGGACCTCCATCGCCTCCACAAACCGGCCCCTGTCCCAAGCGGCCCGAGCCTTCTCGAAACGGTCTGCCGGGTTATCCTGAGCCCGGGCGGAAGCGAGAGGGAGGAACACCAACAAAAAGATCAAAAACCGTGACAGCATGGTTTGGTCCTCAGGGTAGCTGGGGGAAGGGGGGGATCACCTTGGACGGTCGGGCGAGGGCTCTCCTCCCGGTCAGAGCGAGTCTGGAGGAAGGTATTCAGAGAAGTTCATGTGCACGAACCGCCAGTCCCCAGAATCCAAAACGGAGACGAACGTAACCGGACCTTTCTGAGGCTCGTCGGTGGATTGGTCATCGGTTTGGAAAAACCAGAGACCGGTGACCACCGCCACATCCCCCAGGAGGTCTACGCTCAGGTCGTCCAGCCAGAGACGTGTGCCTTTCGCCTCACCGCCAGGAACGAATCCAAATCCACGGTGGTGCTCCAGTACGGCCTCCATCCCCCGAATCACCCCCTCCGTTTCAGACGAGAAGTAGGTGAGCCGCGGGTCGTCCAGGAACAACTCCTCCACCTCATTCAGGTCATAGCTGTTCCACATCCCTACCCATCTCTCCAACTGAACATCCGGGTCCGGTGGCACTTCCAGATCCGGCTCCGGGGCCTGACATCCGACTGCGAAACCAAGAGAGAAGAGGCCGAACAGACTTCTTCCTCGAAACAACCTGACGAAGGGGGTCATCGTCGATGAAGCGGCTGGAGAAATCATGCTCGAGGTCTACCGGGTCAGGTCAGATTCCATGGCGTACACATTTCCAACAGAAACCTCGCCATCCGGGGTCCAGAACGGGACCCAGATCCTTTGGTATTCCAGTCCCTCGAAATCGTCCAACCTGGGCCAGAGACGGGGAAGTTCTTCGGAAACGAAAAGGAAAGCCTCGATCTTGCCGCCCTCTGGACACCACTTGAGGGCCGGGTAGCTCATGGCCGCGCTCCAGCCCCGTTCCAGCAGCTCGCCGGTTACATAGCCTTTTACCCAATCACCCTGAAGATCGGCTAGGATACCGTGGCTCGGACCCCCCGGGGCCAGGCTACCGTATACGATCAGTTGCTGGGATACGGAAAAGAGGGCATCGATGGCGCCTTCCAGCAGGTCCAGGGCCATAGGATCCCGCGGTTCCTGGGTCCGCAGGAGATTGATCCGAATCAGGGCGTCGCTCAGCCGTTTCCCTGTAAAGGATTGCATGGATGACGCCTGTTCCATCAAAGAGACTCCCCTCTGTCGTCTCCTCCTCGAATTGGGTAACTGGGTAAAGTTTGCGGAACCTCTTCCCCGCCGGCAAGTGGAGGCCGTCGGACCCGGACGGACATGCTACTCCTTTTCCTACGTATGAATCAACGACCGCCGGGCTCTCCACAGGGAGCAAAAGCATATGATCTCATCCGACATGTTCAGGAACCGGACGAAACGGTTCACCGGATTGGGTCCTCTCCTCGCCGTCCTCCTCTTCCTGACGGCGGGCTGCTCGGACAGCACTGGTCCAGAGCCGTGGGAACGAGGTGATATCCTCAAACGTTTGAACGGCCTTCCAGGCGTGTCCGCCAGGGAGATCCAACCTTACTACGGGTATCCCAGGGCCTTTCAGCTGGACGTCATTCAACCGGTGGACCACCGGGACCCAAACGGGCCCAGCTTCACACAAAGGGCCTATCTCTCCCACGTCGCCGACAGTCTCCCCATGGTCTTCGCGCCTTCGGGTTATGGTACCTCCCCCCAGTCCGGCCAGGAGTTGGCAGGAATCCTTCAGACAAACTGCCTCAGCGTCACCCACAGGTACTTCCCGGATGCCAGGCCAGCGAGCCTCGATTGGGAACACCTCGACATCTGGCAGGCCGCCGAGGACCACCACCAAATCGTGACGCTTCTGAAGAGAGTTTACGGAGGGCAATGGATCAGCACCGGTGCCAGTAAGGGTGGAGAGACCGTCCTTTTTCATCGGCGGTTCCACCCCCAGGACGTGGATGCCACGGTCGCCTACGTGGCGCCTCTCCTGTTCTCGGCAGAGGACTCCCGTTTCATGCCATACCTACGGACACGGGGGACGCCTGAGACCAGGTCCGCCATTACCTCGTTTCAGCGGAGGCTTCTGGAAAGAAAGGGCGATCTATTGGATGATTTCGAGGATTGGTTCGCCAGGAATGACCTGGCTTTTTCACTCCCCGCGGGACCGAGCTTCGAATCGGCAGTGGTTTCCTATCCCTGGAGCTTTTGGCAGCGGAACTCTTTCGAGCTTTCCGGAATCCCCGGACCCGACGCTTCGGAGTTGGAGATGATCGAACACCTCGCCGCCGTGACCCGACTCCAGTTTGATTCCGACGGATACCGAGACTACTTCCGGGCCTACATCTACCAAGCTCTGACGGAGATCGGATTACCGGTGATAGAATACGAGGAGATTCAAGACCTGATCTTCGAAGAACCCATCGACGTCTGGGACAGCTACGGCTTCGATCGGAGCCTGGAGTTCGAATACCGCCCGGAGTCGGTTCCAGACGTGCTCTCGTGGCTTCGACAACACGGTGACCGGATCATCTATATCTATGGTGAGGTGGATCCGTGGACGGCTGGGGCGGTGGAGCTGACAGGGTCGGCTGACGCCCTGAAGATCGTACAGGCAGGAGCTGACCATGGGGTCAGGATCGCTGATTTGGACCAACAGGCCCTGGTTTTGGAGACCCTGGAACGGTGGCTGGGAAGGGAGATCGGCTTTGCAGAAACGGTCTCTCCCCTGAGAGTCCCTCTGCAGGTGACGTCGGAGGCCGGGCTTTTCGGCACCCCGGAAGCCGTGTCCTTGGACCCCCGCGGAAGATCCCTACCCTAATTTGAAAACCGGACCTTATAGTCGTTCGTCACCGGAAGCGACCGGTTTTCCATATCCACCAAATTGACGACAGTGGCCCTCGGTTTCCGATTCGCGCGGTCTTCAACGGAAACCAGAAACTCCAGGTCGCCGCCGCCCTGGCCGATAACCACCACGCGATGGACCTTGGGATCGTTCTGCGGAGCCCAGAACACCTTGGTGCCCCCAGCGCCGGAGAACCCTTGGACTCCACGGCCAACCACCTCCAACACCATCCCCCCCACCTGGACATCCGGGGACCGGAGGGTACCGGTGAGATCACCCGGGCCATCGGGTCCATCGTCACATCCCAGGGCCAACGGGATCAATCCCGCAAGTACGATAAAGCGCTTCATCGTCTTTCCCCCCCGCCCGATCCACCGCCCTGAGGGGAGCGCTTCAGATCGCCCATGGGCACGAGGATTTCCACAAGAGCCTCCAGTTGACCGAAGGAATCGATGTCCGGGTTCCTGAGGACGTAAGCTCGGAGGTCTCCCAGGTCGTAGGAGTGGTTGTTATTCCCCTCGTTGTCCAGGAAAACCTTGATGTTTGCCCCCAGAGAAGGCCCCGCGAGAAGAAAGGCCGAAGCAAGGGCATCCGAGGGGATCTCGGGATCATCCACAGTGAGGGTCAGAGGAAGGAACCCCTGCAGGCCGATGGCATCGACCACCCTGAGGGTCAGGGCGAAATCCCCCCTTTCCAGGGGCGTTCCCCAGATCGATCCCGCTGGATCGACATGCATGACCGGTGGAAGAGCGCCCGCCAGGCGGCTCCAAGTGACGGGGAGATTCGCGTTCTCCACCGTAAGGGTCAGTTCGTGCCTGATCCCCCCCGCCAGCTCCACAGTTGAGGGGTTCCCTTCCACGCTGAAGGTCACCTCAAAGACCGCGTCAGATTCCACCGGCTCGATGACGGTAATCCCAAGAGGGTTCGGGAGCCCATGAAATGCCCCTACCCATTCCAGAAACTGGAAGCCGGTCCTGGGCGTCGCCGTGACCGTGACCGTTTCCCCTTCAGGCACCCATCCGGTCCCATCCCCTGCAGAAAAGTCGATATACCCGGGCACGACTCCGGGAGCCGTGCTGGTGGGAGTCACATCGATGAAGAACTCCTGCCCGCCATACGTGGCGGTGAAGCTGGCATCTTCCAACTGCGTAGTGTGCTCCCGGACTCGGGGAGCTCCGTCGGTCCAACCCTGGAATCCAACGCGGACTCCCGCCTCCACCACCTCACCGGGTTCAGCCTCGATGACATGGTGCTGGAAAGGCGCGGAGCTCAATGCGAGGTCGGACGACCCAGGAGGGGCCCCATCCACCGACACCAGGCCTCCACCCGAGGGGGAGCCTTCGGTCCGGAGCGTCAGGGTCTGGTATCGAGTCAGCGCCCGGAAGTTCATGTGCTGGGCCACCTGCTCGATTTCCAGGATGGTGATCCCCATGGTATTTCCATCGTGAGTCCAAGAGCTGGGGTTGGTGCCTGCATGGAACTCGGTGTTGTTGAAGAGGCCTGGGAAGGGGTCTCCACCATCCCCCCGACCCCCGTTCTGTTCACCAAGCTCGTTCAGGCCATCCGCCTGGCGGAGCCATACGCCCATCCTCTCCGGATCGTTGTTGATTCCGTCGCCAAGACCTCCAACCGTCACCGGATCGATATGCCAGATGAGAAGTCCTGGTTCATACAGGTGTTGGTCGAATCCCAGTCGCTGACGATTCTCCAGGAGGAGGTATTCAGTTGATCCATCTCCCGAGTTGATTCGAACGAGGTTCCCGCTGGTTTCCACGGGAGGCAGGGAGAGGGTGCCCAGATCGTTCCCGGGATCGAGGATCTGAACATCGGCCCATCCCAGGAGTTCCTTGCTCCAAGCGCCCAGGTGGCAAGGACTCCACGCCGTCTGCCCATTGCATCCCCACGAGCCGGTCCCCATTAGGCCCCAGTTTCCGATTCCTTCATGGTCCTGACTGCCGGAGGTCACGTAGAGGTCCGGGAGGCCAAAGGCATGCCCCAGCTCGTGAGCGAAGACGCCAATGAAGTTGATGTTATCCCCGCTACAAGCCTGGACGGGTTGGATGGTGTAATCCAGAACCCGAATAAAGGGTACCCCCGGAGCCGCCGATGCCGTTCGGGTTACGTATCCTTCGTTGTCCAGGATGGACTGTGTCACCGAAGGGTCCCATGCAGAGCCGTACCATGTGGCATTCCAAAACAG